>DATIMX010000081.1:0-4238 GCA_035474935.1 Geodermatophilus sp.
GTGGCCGCGGCGGCGAGCGCGAGGATCACGACACTGCGGGTGCGGACACCTGTCGCCCGCGTGAGGCGCCCGTAACCGAGGCGGCCGGCGACCTGGCCCAGCCCGCCGAGGCCCAACGCCCACGCCGCGACGCTCGTGGACAGGCCGCGCTCGATCAGCAGCGGCACCTGGTTCACCACGACGGCGAACGCGGTGAACGCTCCCAAGGCGATCGCGGCGACCAGCAACAGGAACGGTCGACTACGCGCAATCACTCCAGGAGCGTCGTCGACATGGGCGGACGGCCGGCCGGCACGGTCGGGATCGGGCCAGCGTCCCCGCAGCCCGAGCAGGTGCGCAGGAATCGTGACCACGCCGAGCACGACCGCCAGGACGAGGTAGGAGTGTCGCCACTGCAGGTGCCCGAGAAGGGTGGCGGTCAGCGGCGCGAAGATCGTGCTGGCCAGGCCGGCGAGCAGGGTCAGGGCGGTCAGCGCAGTGATCCTGCGGGGGCCCCACCAGCGCGTCAGCGCGGCGAACGCAGGCGGGTAGAGGGTGCCGGCCATGGCGACGCCGGCCAGAACCCACGCGGCGAAGAACCGGGGCAGCGTCGAGGCCGTCGCGATACCCACCACGGCCGGGACGGCGAGTACCGAGCCGAGCGTCATCACCGGACGTGGACCGGCCCGGTCCAGCCACCGACCGGCCGGGATGCCGAGCAGTGCGGACACCACGAGGCCGGTGGAGAACGCGGCGGTCACCTCGGCGATGGTCCAGCCGGTGTCGGCAGCGATGCTCGGGGCGAGCACAGGGAAGGCGTAGTAGAGGACGCCCCAGCTGACGATCTCGGTCACGCAGAGCACGACCAGGACGCGGCGGAGCCCGAACTCGTTCAGTGTCTTTGGCTCCGCCGCCACCTGCGCAGACTGCATCAGGCCGACAGTCCGTCAGCGGCGAGCGATCGCCGGTGCCGCCAGTGCGATCGGCTCGATCGGTCCGCAGCACCCGCCGGACGAGGCCTGTCCTTCTGCCTCGGGTTCGTCGACCAGGCCACCGCCACTGCACACACCGGTCTCGGGCAGGACCAGCTCGACACGCTCGGCCGCCTCCCGGTCACCGGCGATCGCCGCGGCCACGGAGCGGACCTGCTCGTACCCGGTCAAGGCCAGGAACGTCGGCGCTCGGCCGTAGCTCTTCATCCCGACCAGGTAGACATCGGCCTCGGGCTGCGCGAGCTCGACTGCACCGTGCGGGTAGACGGTGCCGCAGGAGTGCATGTTCGGGTCGATCAACGGGGCCAGGGCACGGGGCGCCTGCAGCACCGGGTCCAGGTCGAGGCGGATCTCGGACAGGAACGACAGGTCCGGCCGGAACCCGGTCACCGCGACGACCTCGTCGACCGCGTCCAGCCGGCGCCCGTCGACCGCCTCCAGGACGAGTCGCCCGTCCGGCTGGGGATGCACTGCGGCGGTGCGGAAGCCGGCCACCGCACGGATGTGTCCCGCCGCCACGGCCTCTGCTGCCCGCTGTCCGAGAGCGCCGCGCGCGGGCAGCTGGTCGGCGTCGCCGCCTCCGAAGGTGTTGCCGATCGATCCCCGGCGGAGCAGCCAGTCGACCCGCGTGCCCGGAGCATGCTCGGCGAGATCGGCTAAGGCGATCAGTGCCGTCAGGGCGGAGTGCCCGGCACCGGCGACGGCGATGCGCTTGCCCGCGTACCGGGCGCGAACGGCCGGGTCGTCGAGGTCAGGTACCTGGTACGCGATCCGGTCGACGGCGGCCCGCTCGCCCAGCGCCGGTAGTCCGTCCCCACCCAGCGGGTTCGGCTGCGCCCAAGTTCCCGAGGCGTCCACCACCGCCCGCGCACTGATGCGCTCCTCGCCTCCTGCGCTCGTCACGTGCACCGTCAGCGGCTCGATGTCCCGGTCGGCGTCCACCACGCGGTCACGACCCCGACGGGCGACTCCCACGACACGAGCGCCGAAGCGCACCCGCTCGCCCAGCGCGTCGGCCAAGGGCTGCAGATAACGCTCGGCCCAATCCGCGCCCGTCGGGTAGCGGTCCGAGTCCGGCGCCTGCCAGCCCGTCGGGGCGAGCAGCTTCTCCGCGGCCGGGTCGACCAACTCACCCCAGCGGGAGAACAGCCGGACGTGATGCCACTCGCGCACCGACGCCCCCGCCGACGAGCCCGCTTCCAGTACAAGCGGATTCAGACCCCGGCTCAGCAGGTGTGCCGCCGCGGCGAGCCCGCTCGGTCCCGCACCGATCACCACCACCGGCAGCTCGTCGGTCCTCATCACGACCTCCATCGACGAAGTTCGATCGAATGGCCGCGACTGTATCGACGACTGTCGATTGACGCAACCATCGATGCACGTCGATACTGTGCGCATGAGCGTGGACTTGCCCCTGACCGTGCTCCCGACCGCTGCACCGGCCCAGCTGTCTCCGGCAGACGCGGCGACGTACGCGGAATGGTTCGCCTGCCTGGCCGACCCGACCCGGGTCCGGCTGCTGCACGCCGTCGCGGTCGCCGGACGAGCCGTGCCGGTGGGGGAGTTGGCCGAGCAGGTCGGCATCAGCCAGTCCACGTGCTCCCATCACATCCGCAAACTCGCCGACGTCGGCTTCGTCGTCCTCCGGAAGGAGAAGACCGCAACACTCGTGACGGTCAACGCCGCCTGCTGCACGGGTCTGCCGCACGCGGCTGATGCCGTCATGGGGATGCTCGGGCCCCGGCCGTGCTGCCCCGAGGACCTGCCCGCCGACGTCACCGTCCGAGCGCTGGAGCCGGGCGACTGGGCAGACGTGCGCCGGATCTACGCAGAAGGCATCGCCACCGGGAACGCCACCTTCGAGACCGACGTCCCCGACCGTCGCACTCTCGACCACTCATGGCTGCCGGACCACCGATGGGTCGCCGAGATCGACGGCCAGGTCGTCGGCTGGGCCGCCGCCCGAGTCGTGTCGACCCGGCCGGTCTACGCCGGGGTCGCCGAGACCTCTCTCTACGTCGGCGACGGCCACCGGGGCCGAGGCGTCGGCAAAGCACTCATCCACCGACAGGTCACCGCAGCCGACACCGCCGGCCTGTGGACCTTGCAGACCGCGATCTTCCCCGAGAACCGCGCGAGCATCGCCCTGCACCAGTCCGCCGGGTTCCGCACCCTCGGCGTTCGCGACCGCATCGGCCGGCATCACGGCGTGTGGCGCGACACCGTCTTCCTCGAACGGCGCCGCACAGACTGACGAGACCGCTGTGGCTATCGCCCCACCCCCAATGGCTCGCGGGACGAGGCCGAGCAGGCGGGGGGCCGCTGACCGCTCTCTTCTCGACCTTCTCGTGCAGGTCGCGGAACGTAGAGACCGTCGCGTTCCGCGCGGACCGCGGCGAGTGTCCTCGTCGGCGCCCCGAGCTTGCCAAGGACGTGCTCCAGGTGGGTGGCCACGGTCCGCGGGGCCACGACGAGCGTGCGGGCGATCTCCTGGTTGGAGCACCCCTCGACCAGGAGCCCCAGCACCTCCATCTCCCGAGGGGTCAGCCCGTGCAGGTCGGTTGCCGGTGACAGGAGAACCAGAGCGGTCAGGCCCGGCGGCACGTCCTCGGGTGCCGCCAGGACGGTGACGCGCACGTGCCCGTCGGGGGCGTGCGGGCCGCCCACCGGCCAGAGGAAGGACGAGTACACCTGCCCCTCACGGATCCGCTGACGTGCGGCGGCCAGGACGGGGGAGCGGGGGGCCAGCAGCGCATCCGCCCGCAGGCCCGGCAGCGCCTGGCAGCCGCCGTCCGCGCGCAGCACCACGCCGGCCGTGGCCGCCCGCACCAGGCGCGCGGCGGTGAGCAGCGAACGCATCGGGTCGATGCCGTGCGCAAGCACCGGCGCGAGCCGCCCGAGTCGGCGGCGCGTGGCCGGGGACGGGGGCTGCCGGCTGCCCGAGAGCAGTGCGAGGAAGCCGACGTGCCGACCTGCCGGTGCGAACAGGGCGAGGGCCAACGCCTCGTGGATCCCGGCCGGCATCAGGCACTCGGCCCAGGTCGGAAGCTCCTCGGCGGGGTAGGGCAGGTCCGAGGGACTCAACGGCGGACGGCGCCGGTTCGCGCCGGTGACCTCGATGTCCCGCGCATTCACCGGACCGGACAGGAAGTCCACGGTCGCGACGTCCAGGTCGACGCTCGCCAGGGAGTGGTATCCGTGGCCCAGCGGGTCGGCGAGCGCCAGCCATGCACCGTCGAACGGGACGACGCGGCGGAGGACCTCGAG
>DATIMX010000082.1:0-6282 GCA_035474935.1 Geodermatophilus sp.
CCGTGCCGGGCCAGCCCCGCGGCCGCCCGCGCCACTGGCAGGTCGGCGGCCGGGTGCCGGCCGTCGGCGTCGGTGGCGAGCAGGCCGAACTGCACGCAGTCGGCGAGCTGGTCGGGTTCCAGCCCGGCGGCACGGGCGAACTGCTCCGCCGACATCGGCGGCGCCGCGGTGTCGTCGTCGGGGTCGGCGCCCGCCGGGGGCTGGACGGCGAGCGGCCCGCCGACGGTCGGCGGCAGCGGCTCCCCGCGGTCGAGGCCCTCGAGGTGCTCCTTGATGACCCGCAGCGGCAGGTACTGGTCACGTTGGGCGGCCAGCACGTAGCGCAGCCGGCTGACGTCGGCGCCGGAGAACTTCCGGTACCCCGACGGCGTGCGCTGCGGGTGGACCAGGTCCTCGGCCTCCAGGTAGCGGATCTTGCTGATCGTCACGTCGGGGAAGTCGTCGCGAAGAACAGCCAGCACCTCGCCGATGGAGAGAGAACCCCTGGACGGACGAGGGATGTGCTGGTCGCCGGCGGCCCCGAACGCGCTCTCGCGCGGTTCGGGCACCGGTCAGCGGGCGGCGGGCTCGCCGGTGCGGGGACCGGTGAGGTAGACGAGCCGGAACTTGCCGATCTGCACCTCGTCGCCTCCGGCGAGAGTCGCGACGTCGACCGGCTCGCGGTTGACGTAGGTGCCGTTGAGGCTGCCCACGTCGTGCACCGAGAAGCCGCCGCCCTCGCGGTGGAACTCCACGTGCCTGCGGCTGACGGTGACGTCGTCGAGGAAGATGTCGCTGTCGGGGTGCCGGCCGGCGGTGGTGACGTCCTGGTCGAGCAGGAAGCGGCTGCCGGCGTTCGGGCCGCGCTTGACGACCAGCAGCGCCGAGCCCGCGGGCAGCGACTCGACCGCGCCGGCGTGGGCGTCGGCCTCGGTGACCTCGGGGGTCTCCGCGGAGTCCTCGCCACCCACCTTGGGGATGACGCTGGTGGACTCGCCGATCCGCTCCTGGGACAGCGCCGCGCCGCACTGCGCGCAGAAGCGACTGCCCTCGGGGTTGTTGTGGCCACAACGAGTGCAGTGCACGTCTGTCTCCTCCGGTGCAGGGGTGGCACCGCCGCGGACCTGGGTCTGGCCGCGGGCGGCCGGCTGACGACGGGCCGGACAGCCCGTCGCGGGTCGGTCGCCGCGTCGAGCACGGCGGGCCGTGGGTCATGGAACCAGCGGCCGACCCGAGGGTCAACCGAACGTACAGGGTGAGGTTCAGCGGTAGCTCAGCGGCCTCCGCGGCGCCCCGAACGGCAGCATAGTGATCGCCGCCGGGGCCGGGGGGACCGCTGCCGCGGCCCCGGAGCGCCGGTCAGCCCGCCTCGACCAGCGCCTGGTAGGCGGCGGCGTCCATCAGGTCCGCGGTGGGGTCGCCGCCGTCCCCGGCGACGCTGATCTCGACCAGCCAGCCGGCGCCGTAGGGGTCGGCGTTGATGGTCTCGGGGGCGTTGGTGAGGGCCTCGTTGACCGCGGTCACGACACCGGTGACCGGCGCGTAGACGTCGGAGACCGACTTGGTCGACTCCACCTCGCCCATGGGGGCGCCGGGCGCGACCTCGGCGCCGACCTCGGGCAGCTGCACGAAGACGATGTCGCCCAGCGCGTCCTGGGCGTGGTCGGTGATGCCGACCCGCACGACGGCGCCCTCGCCCCCACCCGGCTGCAGCAGCGCCCACTCGTGCTGCTCGGTGTAGCGGCGGTCGTCGGGCGTGGTCATGCAGCGGCTCCTCGTCGATGAGGTCGGATGTCGATCGGGTGGCGTGCGGTCCGGCGCGGCGTCATCCGCCGTCGTCGGTGTCGGGTTGAGCGTATTGAGGGCGGTCGAGCTGCCGCAACGCGTCCACGACGACGGTCTCGGACTGCTCGATGTCGACGCTGCCGCCCTGCCGGCCGACCCGGTCGACGACGCCGCCGGGGATGTTCATCGCCGTCTCCAGGTCCTGCGCCGAGCCGATGACCCGGATCTCGTAGGGGCTGTCCACCTCGACGCCGTCGACCCGCAGCGCGCCGGGGTCGCCGGTGACCGCCGTGGACACCCCGACGCGGACGCCGTCGATCTGCATCGTCTCCGCACCGGCGCCGCGCAGCTCCTGGACGGCGTCGAGCAGGTCGGCGACCCGCACCCGGCCCTCGGGGTCGCGGATGGTCATGAGCAGCCCCGGGCCCTGGGCGGCGACGGTGCCGTTGAGGATGCCGAGGGCCTCGGCGCGCTCCTGGGCCTCCTGCAGGGCGGCCTCGGACTGGCTGTCGTCGTTGGTGAGATCCCGCAGCGCCGCGCGCTGGTCGGCGATCTGCTCGCGCAGCCGGTCCTCGCGGGCGTCGAGGTCGTCGAGGATGCGGACGAGGTCCTCCTCGCGGAGGGTCGAGTAGTCCTCCCCCGTCCCCGTGGTGCGCACCTGGACGGCGAAGGCGAAGCCGAGCAGCAGGGTGAGGACCCCGATGAGCGCCGCGGCCAGCGGGTCCCGCCGGCGCCGCGGCCTCCCGGGGCGCCGCGCCGGCTCGGCGGGGGGCTCCGGGGGCTGCGCTGGCCGGTCGGCCGCGTCCGCGGCGGGCGCGGGGGCATCGAGGTCGGGGGCGCCTGAGCCGGGAGCGTCGAGGTCAGGGGCGTCGTCCCCGGGGTGGACGTCGTCCTCCGGCCGCCGGTCGGGCTCGGGGCGCTGCTGGTCGCTCATGCCCGGAACACGTGCCGGCGGATGGCCGCGGCGTTGCCGAAGATGCGGATGCCGAGAACGACGACCACCGCGGTGGACAGCTGCGCGCCCACGCCGAGCTGGTCGCCGAGGAACACCACGAGCGCGGCGACCACGACGTTGGACACGAAGGAGATGACGAACACCTTGGCGTCGAAGATCCCGTCGAGGCGGGCGCGGAAGCCCCCGAAGACCGCGTCGAGGGCGGCGACCACGGCGATCGGCAGGTAGGGCTGCAGCCACAGCGGCACAGTGGGGTCGAACACCAGGCCGAGCACGATGCCGACGGCCAGGCCGAGGATCGGGATCACGGTCAGCCCCCCGGCGCGGACTCGGGCGCCCCGTCGTCGGTGGGCACGGCGGGCGGCACCTCGGACACCGGGACGGCGGAACGGAGCTCGGGCGGACTCCCGGCGGGAAGGGACAGCTCGTCCTCCTGGGCGAACTCGAAGCGCAGACCGTACGTCTCGGAGATGACGGCCAGGGCGTTGACCTCGGGGCTGGCCAGGAAGCGGCTGCGCAGGGTCGCGGGGTCGCCGATGGCGCTGACCAGGTAGGGGTTGGTGACCGGCCGGAAGTCGACCAGGACCGCGTCGCCGGCGAAGCGGATCGCCGTCGTCGGGCCCAGCCGCTGGCCGTTGATGCTGACCGCCTCGGCGCCGGACGCCCACAGCGCGTTCACCACCAGCTGCAGGTCGCCGTCGCGCACCTGGCCACGGGGGTCGGCCTCCGTCGTCCCCCCGACCGGGTCCTCGTCGGCGTCCGGCTCGGCGTCGGCGAGGGTGACCAGCAGGCCGGGGCCACTGACCGGGAGCGCCCCGGCGGCGAGCTCGGCGTCCTCCACACGCTCGCGAGCCCGCTGCCCGACGGCGGTGGCCGCCAGCGCGCCGTCCCGGGCGGCGGTGACGTCGGCGCGCAGCGACTCGAGGTCGGCGGCGAGCCCATCGGTGGTCGCCGACTCGCTCTCGACCTCCGCGACCAGCGCCGAACGCACCTCCTCGCGGCCCTGCGCGCCGGCGGCGGCCTGGTCGTAGGCGACCGCGGCCAGCAGCCCGGCGAGGGCCAGCACGAGAGCGACGGCGAGCTGCCCGCGGCGCCGTCGGGACGGCGGGGCCTCCTCCCCCGCGGCGCGGGCCTCGCGGGTCCGCGCCGCCTGGGCGTAGGCGGGGTCCAGGGTCTCGGCCAGCACCTGGTCGAGCAGCGAGGCGCCCAGCGAGCGCGGCCCGCCGCCGCGCTGCACCGTCGTCACGGGGCCGCCCGGTCGGCGCGGACCAGCCCGGCGACCTGGACGACGTAGAAGACGCCGGCCAGCACGTACAGCGCCCCGCCCCACACGGTCAGCGCCCAGGCGACCGGCTGGACCACGGCCGCGACCGGGCCCTCGCCGTCGGCGAGCAGCAGCAGCGGAAAGGCGTAGAGCAGGATGAAGGTGGCCGCCTTGCCCAGGTAGTGCACCTGCAGCGGCGGGTAGCCGTGGGCGCGCAGCAGCAGCAGCGCCAGCCCCAGCACCAGCTCGCGGCCGACCAGGACGGCGACCACCCACAGCGGGACGACCTCGCGCAGCACGAAGGCGATCAGCGTGGCGACGATGTAGAGCCGGTCGGCGGCCGGGTCCAGCAGCGCGCCGAGCTTGCTGGACTGCCCGAGGGCGCGGGCCAGCTTGCCGTCGAGCCAGTCGGTGGCGCCGGCGACCATGAGCACGACCACGGCCCAGCCGTCGGCCTGCGGCCCCAGGAGCAGCCAGAGGAACAGCGGGACGCCGAGCAGTCGCAGCACCGACAGCGCGTTGGGCACCGTCCACACCCGGTCGGGCAGCACGTTGCGGTCGGGCAGGGCCGGCACGCTCGCCCCCGTCCGGGCCGAGGCGGCGGCCGACGGCCCGTTCGACGACGTCACGACACCTCCGCACCCGCTGGACACCGGCCCCCGAGGCTAGTCGAAGGACCCCGTCCCCCTCCCCGCTCGCGGGCTCGCGGCGAGCCTCCGGACGGGGGCCGCTAGGCGGGCACCGCGGTGAGCGACGCGGGCGCCGGCTCGTACCCCATCGGCCGGCGGGTGAAGCTGCCGGTGCCGTGGGACACCGAGCGCAGCGCCCCGGCGTAACCGAGCAGCTCGACCTCGGGGATCTCGGCGCGCACCGTCGTCCGGTCGCGCTCGGGGTCGGCGTCGCTGCCGGTGACCCGCGCCCGCCGGCCGGACAGGTCGCTCATCACCGCACCGACGTACTCCCCCGGCACCACGACCTCCACCTCGCACCACGGCTCGAGCACCCGGGTGCCCGCGGCGGCCGCGGCCTCGCGGACGGCGAGCGCGCCGGCGGCCTGGAACGCCGCGTCCGAGGAGTCCACGGAGTGCGCCTTGCCGTCGACGAGGGTGAAGCGGGCGTCGACGAGCGGCCGGTCGCCGTTGACGCCCTTCTCCGCCTGGGCGCGGATGCCCTTCTCCACGCTGCCGTGGTACTGGCCGGGCACCGTGCCGCCGACGATGCGCTGCTGGAACACGATCCCGGTGCCCGGCTCGCCCGGCTCGGCCTCGACGACCACGACGGCGTACTGGCCGTGCCCGCCGGACTGCTTGACCAGCCGGCCGGTGACCCGCGCGGACCCGGCGAGGGTCTCCACCATGGGCACCCGCACCGGGACGGTGTTCACCGCGACGCCGTGCCGGGTGCGCAGCCGTTCCAGCAGCACCTCCGCGTGCGCCTCCCCGACGCACCAGAGCAGCAGCTGCGCGGTGTCGGGACGGCGCTCGAGGCGGACCGTCGGGTCCTCGGCGACCAGCCGGGCCAGGGCGGTGGCCAGCCGGTCCTCGTCGGCCCGGGACGCCGCCTCGACGGCGACCGGCAGCTGCGGGGTGGGCAGGTCCCACGGTGGGACCAGCCGCGGGTCCTCGGGCGAGGAGAGGGTGTCCCCGGTCTCGGCCGCGGTGAGCCGGGCGACGGCGCAGACGTCGCCCGCGGGGCAGGCGGCGACCGGGCGGAGGGTCGCGCCCAGCGGCGAACTCACCGCGCCGATCCGCTCGTCGACGTCGTGGTCGGGGTGTCCGCGGTCGGCCATGCCGTGCCCGGAGACGTGCACCGGGGTGTCCGGGCGCAGGGTGCCGGAGAAGACGCGGACCAGCGAGACCCGGCCGAGGTAGGGGTCGGTCGTCGTCTTGACCACCTCGGCGACCAGCGGGCCGTCGGGGTCGCAGGACAGCGAGGGCGCCGATGAGCCGTTGGGGCGGGTCGCCGGTGGGCAGCCGTGCTCCACCGGGCACGGGAAGCCGTTGACCAGCAGGTAGAGCAGCGAGTCCAGGCCGACGCCCTGCAGCGGGGCGGCGCACAGCACCGGGTGGAAGTGCGCACGGGCGACGGCGGTCCCGAGGTCGCTCATGAGGTCGCCCTGCACCAGCTCGTCGCCGGCGAGGTAGCGCTCCATCAGCGCCTCGTCCTCGCTCTCGCCGATGATCCCCTCGATCAGCTCGCCGCGGAGCCGGTCGGCGTCGGCGGCGGCGGTGTTCGCCTCCGGGTGCGGATCGAGCAGCGACACCAGCCCGCGGACCGCGCCGTCCGGGCCCCGGTCGAG
>DATIMX010000083.1:0-5853 GCA_035474935.1 Geodermatophilus sp.
TTCGAGCGGACGGCGGGCGACGAGTTCCGGGGGGTGCTGGCCGACCCCGCGGTCGTCGTCGACGTCGTCCTCCGGCTGGTGCGCGAGGGTGGCTGGAGCATCGGCGTCGGGGCCGGCCCGGTGCAGACGCCGCTGCCCGACAGCACCCGCGCCGGCGCCGGGCCCGCATACCTGTGCGCCCGCCGGGCGGTCGACGCGGCCAGGCAGCGCAGCGTCCGGCTGGCCGTGCGCGGCGCCGTCCCGCCCGACGCCGGTGACGCGCAGGCCGTGCTGAGCGCGCTGGCGGTCGTCGTCCAGCGGCGCAGTGCCCAGGCCTGGGAGGCCATCGAGCTGGTCGGCGCCGGACGTACCCAGGCCGACGCCGCCGCGTCCCTGGGCGTCTCCCGTCAGGCGGTGGGCCAGCGCTTGGCCGCCGGCCTGTGGGAGCTCGAGCGCGAGCTGCGGCCCACCGCCGCACGGCTGCTCGCCCGGGCGGCCGGGTGAGCGCCGCCGTCCTGGCGGTGAAGGGCCTGGGCCGGTACGCGGAGCTCCGCGCCCGGCCGCCGCCGCGCGCGGTGATCACCGGGCGGCGAGAATGGTCCGGCACCTCTGCCGTCCGATCCCCGGGAGCCCCCGTGTCCGAGTCGACCGCGCCAGGCGGGATCCGCAACGCCGACCTGCTCGGCGTCTACACCAACGACCACCTGGCCTCGGCCACCGGCGGCATCGAGCTGGTCAGCCGCATGCTCGGCCGCTGGCGCGGCACCTCCTACGAGTCGCGGCTCGAGGAGCTGCTCGACGAGCTGCGCGAGGAGCGGTCGTCGCTGAAGGGCCAGATGCGCGCCCTCGGCCTGCCGGTCCGGCAGTACAAGCAGGCCGCCGTCTGGTTCGGCGAGAAGGTCTCCCGGGTCAAGTTCAACGGGCACCTGCTGACCCGCTCGCCGCTGTCGGACCTGGTGGAGTTCGAGTTCATCGCCACCGCGGTGCTGGCCAAGCGGGCCGGCTTCGAGACCCTGCGCGCCGCCGCGGAGGCCGAACCGCGCATCGACGAGGCCCTGTTCGAGCGGCTCATCGCGCAGGCCGACAAGCAGCACCACTGGCTGGCCGACGTCCGCCGCGAGGTGGCCGCCGGCGTCTTCGGTGGGCACCCCGGCGCGGCCGACGCCGCGGCCGACACCTGAGCGGGTGGCCACCGGGCAGCCCGCGCTCCCCCCGGGTAGAACCGGGACATGTGCCACGACACCGACAGCCGGCCGCCCGCCCCGCCGAGGAGCGGTGACGTCGCCGAGCGCGGCACGCTGACCCTCACCTCGACCGACGGCACCGAGGTCGCCGCCGCGTACGCCGCGCCGGCCGGGGAGGCGCGGGTCGGCGTGGTCCTGCTGCCCGACATCCGCGGGCTGCACCCGTACTACGTGGCGCTGGCCGAGCGGTTCGCGCAAGCCGGGCTGCCGGCACTGGCCGTCGACTGGTTCGGGCGGACGGCGGAACTGCCCGAGACCGGCGCCCGCGGGCGGGACTTCGACTGGCAGAGGCACATCCCGCAGGTCACCGCGGCCGGCGTGGACGCCGACGTCACGGCGGCGATCGCCTACCTGCGCGAGCGCACCCCCCCGGAGCTCCCGGTGCTCACCGTCGGCTTCTGCTTCGGCGGCAGCCACTCCTGGCGGCTGGCCGGGAACGCCGACGTGGACCTGGCCGGCAGCGTCGGCTTCTACGGCAGGCCGGAGCTGACCGGCGACGCGCCCGCCGTCCGTCCGACGCTGATGGTCATCGCCGGTGCCGACGCCGCCACCCCGGTCGAGGACCAGCTCGCGCTGGCCGAGCGGCTGCGGGCCGGTGGCGCGGAGGTGGAGACCGCCGTCTACGACGGGGCGCCGCACTCCTTCTTCGACCGCGCGTACGGCGACTGGGCGGAGGCCTGTGATGACGTCTGGCGCCGGGTGCTGGCGCTCACCGACCGCGTGGCCGCCGGCTGAGAGCGGACCACCCCCCACGCCTCGTGGGAGGACCCCCTGCTCCCCGTTCCCCACGCGCTCGCGGCGGGACCCTGCAGGGGGCCGACGGGACCCGGGACGGGGGCGCCGTCCTCCTCACCGCAGGCTCGGGGCGGGCCGCTCGGAGAGCGGCGGGGTGCGGGAGCCGGCCGGTGCCGACGGGAGCTGGACGCCGCGGCGTCCTCGATGGCGGGCCGACCTCCTACCCTCGACAGCGCGACCGAGCGCGCGAGGTCGGGCGGGAGTCCAGCAGTGCCACGCACCGGGCGGACGAGCGCCGGCGAGGAGGACCGATGAGTGAGCAGCAGAGCGGCGGGATCGACCCCGGGGTCATCGAGCTGGCGGCGCGGGTCTTCGACCTCGCGCGCGGTGGGGCCACCGAGGAGCTGGCCGCGTACGTCGACGCCGGTGTGCCGGCGAACCTGACCAACGACAAGGGCGACACGCTGCTCATCCTGGCCGCCTACCACGGCCACCCGGAGACGGTCGCCGCGCTGCTCGAGCGCGGCGCCGACGCCGGCCGGGCGAACGACCGGGGCCAGACGGCGCTGGCCGCGGCGGTCTTCAAGCAGTCCGAGGAGACCGTGCGCACCCTGCTCGCGGCCGGTGCCGACCCGGACGCCGGCGGCCCGACCGCCCGGGAGACGGCGGCGTTCTTCGACCTGCCGGTGATGACCGCGCTGCTCGACGATGCGCGTCCCTGAGCCGGCCGGCCGCCCGTGCCAGGGTGAGGGCCCGGGCAGCGCGGCGATCCGCGGAGGAGGGCACATGGTCCGGATCCACCCGGGGCCGTCGGGCGCCGGTACCTCCGGCGCGCCCACCGGCGCGGCGGGCTGAGGCGGCCGACGGTGACCGCGCAGCGGGGTGTCCCGGGAGCCGAGGCCCCGCAGGCCAACGGGGCCACCGGCGTGCCGCCGGCCGCGGCCGCGGAGGTCCAGAAGGCCGCCGTCCAGGCCCGGGCCGCGGCGGACATCGCCGCGGTGCCCGGGACCGAGGTCGCCCTCCTGCCCGAGGACGTGCTCGGGGCGCCGACCGGCGGCATGCCGCGCTGGATGGTGCTCCTGGTCGGCGCGGCCACCGCCACCATCGCGATCGCCGGTGTGCGCTCGATCGCGTGGCTGGTCGGGCCGGTGCTGCTGGCCCTCGTTGTCGTCGTCGCCCTCGCGCCGGTGCAGCGCTTCCTGCAGCGGCACGGCTGGCCGCGGTGGGCCAGCGCCACGGTGTTGCTCCTGCTGGTCTGGGCCATCCTGCTGGGCTTCGTCGCGCTCCTGGTGATCTCGATCGCCCAGTTCGCCGCACTGCTGCCGAACTACGCCGGGTCGGCCGAGGCGCTCATCGCCTCGGTGGTCAGCGACCTCAACGACCGGGGCATCGTCTCCGGTCAGCTCTCCGATCTCGTCGCGCAGTTCGACTACAGCCAGCTGGTCGGCGTGGCCACCGGCGTGCTCTCCCGCGCCACCGATGCCGCCTCGACCCTGGTCCTGCTGCTGGCGGCACTGGTGTTCCTCTCCATCGAGGCGGGCGGGTTCGGTCGGCGGCTCGCCCTGGTCGCCGCCGACCGCCCGCACCTGCCGATCGCCCTGGGCCTGTTCGCCCGCGGCACGCGCAGCTACCTGTGGGTCAGCACGGTGTTCGGCGGGATCGTGGCGGTCGGCGACGGGATCGCCCTGGCGATCATCGGGATCCCGCTGCCGGTGGTGTGGGGGCTGCTGTCCTTCGTCACCAACTACGTGCCCAACATCGGGTTCGTCCTGGGCCTGGTGCCACCGGCGATCCTGGCCCTGCTCGACGGCGGCTGGACCGAGTTCTGGGTGGTCGTCGCGGTCTACGCGCTGCTCAACTTCGTCGTCCAGACGCTCATCCAGCCACGATTCGTCGGCGACTCGGTGGGGCTGTCGATGACGGTCACCTTCGTGGCGCTGCTGTTCTGGGGATGGGTGCTCGGCGCGCTGGGCGCGCTGCTGGCCATCCCGCTCACCCTGCTGCTCAAGGCGCTGCTGGTGGACGTCGACCCCCGTGGGCACTGGCTCGACGCGCTGCTGCGCGAGGAACCCCGAGCGCCCCGGACCAGCCGTGCCCGCCAGCGCGCCAACGCCCGCCGCGCAGCGATCGCCTCGGTCCGCGCGCTGCACGTCCCACGGCCGCACCGGCGCTCGTCGGAGGAGTGAAACCGCAGGTCAGCCCGGAATGTCGGACCCCTGGAGGACGTTGTCACCATGTCGGGCACCGCGCCCGGCACGACGTCTGGAGGACGCGATGAAGGGCGACCGTGTCGAGATCGTGATCGACGCCGGCGGGGGCACCCGCACCTACGAGATCGAGGCCACCCGCGCCGGGCGGCGGGTGGATGTGACCCATGGCCGCGGGCTGGTGGAGGTCACCGAGAGCACCCGGGGCGGCACCCCGGTCCGCACCGCCCGGTTCATGGCTGCCCGGGTCCTGGCGCTGGTCGAGCACCCGGCCCCCCGGCCCACGCTGGACGACGACGCCGACGTGAGGCCGCTGCGCCAGACCGCCTGAGGAAGGACCCCCTTTGCCCCCCACCGGAGAAGGGCCCCGTCCTCCCCACCCTTCGCAGGCTCAGGGCGGGGCCCGGGACGGGGCCGCGGCGGGCCCCTGCAAGGGGGCCGCCCCGGGCAGGAGCTGGTCGTGATGGCCGGCCTGCAGGGCAGCGGGAAGTCGACGTGGGTGCGCGAGCACCTGGCCACCACCCACGCCGTCGTGAGCAAGGACCACTGGCCCAACGCCCGCCGCCGGGAGGCCCGGCAGCGGCGGGTGGTGGCCGAGCTGTTGGCCGAGGGCCGCAGCGTGGTCGTCGACAACACCAATCCCGCGCCCGAGGACCGCGTGCCGCTGGTCGCGGCGGCCCGGGCGGCCGGCGTGGGGGTCCGCGCGGTCTGGCTGGACACCCCGGTGCCGGTCTGCGCCGCGCGCAACGACGCGCGGAAGGGGCGGGCCCGGGTGCCGCCGGCCGGCCTGTACGGGACGGCGGCGCGGTTCGTCCCGCCCACCACGGAGGAGGGCTTCGACCGGGTGGACGTCGTCCGTACCCGCTGAAACGGCAGGCGCGTCGGGCCACGCCGGAGCGGGTCCGGGGAGGCCGGTGCGGTAGACACGTCCGGCGTCCGCCTGTCCCGCGTCCCCCGGAGGTCCCCCGTGCTGGCCAGCATCGGTTACGCCGTCGCCTACACCGGGGTCGGCATCGTGCTGCTGACCCTCGGCTTCCTCGTGCTCGACCTGCTCACCCCGGGACACCTCGGCCGGCACATCCACGAGGACCGGTCGGTCAACGCCGGCATCGTGCTCGCCGCCGGGTTCCTCGCCCAGGGACTGGTCCTCTTCAGCGCCATCTGGACCAACGCGACGAGCGGGTTCGGCGAGGCGCTGCTCTACACCGTCGTCTTCGGCCTGCTCGGCGTGGTGCTGCAGGGGATCGCCTTCCTGGTGCTCGACCTGCTGACCCCGGGCAAGCTCGGCCAGCACGTGACCGAGGTCGCCTTCCACCCCGCGAGCCTGGTGCTCGCCGCCGTCCAGCTCGCCGTGGCCGGCATCGTCGTCGCCAGCATCTGGCCCTGACCAGGCCGGTCGCCGCCGGGCCTCGCCGTCCGCGGGACACGCGGGGCTACCCGCCGGTAGCCCGGCCATCCGGATCCGTACCGTGTGCTCCAGCGCACCGGACGGCGCAGGATCGGAGAGGACAACAGATGAGCGAGTCGAACAGCACCGGCGCCCGCGTGGCGATCGTCACCGGGGCCGCACGTGGCATCGGTGCGGCCGTCGCCAAGCGGCTGGCACAGGACGGGTTCACCGTGGGCGTGGTCGACCTGGACGAGGCAGCGGGCAAGGAGACGGTGGAGGCCATCGAGGCGGCCGGCGG
>DATIMX010000084.1:0-7491 GCA_035474935.1 Geodermatophilus sp.
ACGCCGGGGGTGTGGTTGACCTCGGGGTGGCCCGGGGTCCTCGAGCCCCAGGTGCGCAACGCCTCGAGGTCCTCCAGCTCCAGGCCGTAGCCGGAGAGGTAGAGCTGGATGTAGAGGGTCAGGCTCGAGTGGCCCATGGACAGCACGAAGCGGTCGCGGCCGATCCAGTTCGGGTCGCTGGGGTCGTGCCGGAGCCACTTGTGGAACAGCAGGTAGGCGGTGGGGGCCAAGCTCATCGCCGTCCCCGGGTGGCCGTTGCCCACCTTCTGGACGGCGTCCATCGCCAGCACGCGCACGGTGTCGATGGCGCGGCGGTCGAGCTCCCCGAAGCCCTCAGGGAGCGTCGGGTGCGGCTGGCGCGGGTCGCCGGTGGGTGCGTCGGTGGCGGCCTCGGCCGGGGCCTCGGCCTCGGTGCTCTTCGTCGCGTCGTCGGTGGTCATCGGTCTGTCGTGCTCCCTCGGGTCGGCCGTACGGGACCCGCCCGGGTGATCTGCGGCGACCTGTCAGACCCGGGCGGACGGCGGTGCCTGGCCCCAGCGACCGGCCTCGCGTCAGTCACGGCCCGGCTGCTCGTTCCCAGGACGCACCGTCGTCGTCGACATCGGCCCTACCCGCTGCGTGCGCAGCACCAACGTGATCGACCCTAGTGGTCTGGCCGGGGGAGGGGACCCTGGTCATGCCGACCGTGGGCGGGGGTGGCCGCGGGCTACAGTTGGGCCGTTCTCCCGTCCCCGGTCGAAAGGGACCCCGTGCTGTCTCCGTACCCGGTGGAGCTGTGCCCGGTGGTGCCCTGGGCGCGCGTCGACTCCCCGTCGGTGGCCGCCCGGTGACGACGCTCTCGGAACGCCCGGCGGTCCAGGCCCGCCGGCTGTCGACCACGCTGCGCGCCTACGTCGCGCTGACCAAGCCGCGGATCATCGAGCTGCTGCTGGTCACCACCCTGCCGGCGATGATGCTGGCCTCCGGCGGGCTGCCCTCGTGGGAACTGCTCCTGGCCACGATGGCCGGCGGCACCCTCGCCGCGGCCGCGGCCAACGTCTTCAACTGCTGGTACGACCGCGACATCGACCGGCTCATGCACCGCACCGAGCGGCGCCCGCTGGTGACCGGCGAGGTCACCCCGCGGGCCGCGCTCGTCTTCGGCCTGGTGCTGACCGTGCTGTCGGTCGCGCTGCTGTACGCGACGACGACGCCGCTGGCGGCTCTGCTGGCCGCGGGCGCGATCTTCTACTACGCCGTCCTCTACACCATGGTGTTCAAGCGTTACACCCGCCGCAGCACCGAGTTCGGCGGGGTGCCGGGGGCGGCCCCGGTGCTCATCGGGTGGGCGGCGGTCACCGGCACGCTGGCCTGGCCGGCGGTGGTGTTCTTCGGCGTCGTCTTCTGCTGGCAGATGCCGCACTTCTGGGCGCTCGCCATGCGGTTCCGCGCCGACTACGCGCGCGCCGACGTCCCGATGCTCCCGGTGGTGGCCAGTCCGCTGTCGGTCGGCCGGCAGACCGTCGCCTGGACCTGGCTGACCGTCGCCGTCTCGCTGCTGCTCTGGCCCGTGGCCGACGGCTTCGGGATCGGGTGGGTCTACACGGCCGCCGCGGCCGCCCTGGGGCTGTGGTTCGTCGTCGAGGCGCACCGGCTGCTGCGGCGCATCCGCGCGGGCGGGGAGACCAAGCCGATGCAGCTGTTCCACGTCTCGATCACCTACATGACCCTGCTCTCCATCGCGATCATCGTTGACGTCCTCGTCTGAGCCGGACGATCCCGGTCCCGCCGTGACGCGGCGGTGACGCCGCAGTGACGGACCACCCCTAACCTGTGCGGCGCCCTGCCGGACGCTGCCGGGATGGTCGCCATGCGGAATCGTCAACGGGCGCCGCTGCTCCTGCTGGTCACGCTGGTCGGCGCGCTCGCCGCCCCGGCGGTGGCGCAGGCGGATCCACCGCCAGGGGCCGGCGCCCCCGAGCTCCTGGTGACCGGCCTGGCGGGCGGCTCGGGCAGCACGGTGGGGCCCGACGGTGCGCTGTACGTGCCCGAACCCGTCTCGGGTGAGGTGACCCGGATCGAGCCGGAGACCGGAGCGACGACGGTCGTCGCCTCGTGCCTGCCTCCGCAGGTGCGCGTGGGAGGCGCCGGCGGCGCCAGGGACGTCGCGTTCCTCGGCTCGACGATGTACGCCCTCACCTCGCTGGTCAGCGAGGACGTCGGTGGCAGCGCCGTCACCGGCGTCTTCCGCGTCGAGGACGGCACCTGCGAGGTCGTCGCCGACATCGGCGCATGGACGATGGCCAACCCGCCGCCGCCGGACTTCGACTTCTTCGTGCCCACCGGTGTGCCGTACGCGATGGAGGCGTACGGGGACGGCTTCCTCGTCACCGACGGGCACGCCAACCGCGTGCTGCAGGTCACCCTGGACGGCCAGGTCCGCACGGTGCTGCAGCTCGGCAACGTCGTCCCGCTCGGTCTTGAGGTGGTGGACCGCACGGTGTACTTCACGCTGGCCGGCCCGGTCCCGCACCTGCCCGAGGACGGCCAGGTGTTGTCGTTGGACGTGGGGTCGGGCGACTCCGAGCTCGTCGCCTCGGGTGGACGGTTGCTGATCGACGTGGAGGCCGGCCGGCACGCGCTGTACGCGCTCGCCCACGGCGACTTCCCCGAGGGGGCACCGGAGGGGTCACCGGCCCTGCCGGACACCGGTCAGCTGCTGGTGGCGGACCGGGCCGGCGGCTTCGACGTGGTCGCCGGCGGACTGGACCGCCCGACGTCGATGGAGGTCGTCGACGGGAACGGCTACGTGGTCACCTACGACGGTGAGGTCTGGCGGATCGAGGACCTGCCCGGCTGCCGGCACCGCTGACCCGACCGGGCCTCGCTGGTCGGACCGGTCGGCCGGCCACGAGCGGGTGGCTGCTCGCGCCGAGGGGGCCGGTTCGCGCTCGGTACGCCGGAGCACCCACGAGGGACGCCGGTGGGCCGTCAGCGGGTGGCGGATGCCGGGACCTGCGAGGAACCCAGCGGGGCCTCGGACGCCGGGCCGCGGACCGACCACACCAGGCGGGCGGTGAACACGGTGACCAGCACCGCGCCGAGCATGTGCAGCAGCACCAGCACGACCGGCAGGTGCGTGAAGTACTGCACGAAGCCGATCACGCCCTGCAGCAGCTGGACGACGAGGAGGTCGCGGGCGGCGCGGCGGACCCGGCCGGGGGCGTCGGTGGCGTACAGGGCCACCAGCAGGGCGATCGTGAGGCCCACGAGCAGGAACACGACGTCGGCGTGCAGCTGGCTGACCAGCTCGATGTCGAAGCCCATCCGGTCGCCGGTCGGGACGTCGTTGCCATCGACGTCGCCGCTGTGCGGGCCGCTGCCGGTGACGATCGTCCCGAGCACGAGCACGGCCGCGGTGACCACGGCGATCCCGCCGACCAGCAGGGCGATCGGACGGCGGACCAGCGGCCGGCCCACCCCCGGCTCCCGGGACCGCAGCCACAGCACCGTGGCCACGGCGGTCAGGACGACGGAGACCAGGAAGTGGATCGCCACCGTCCACGGGTTGAGGCCGGTCAGCACCGTGACGCCGCCGATGGCCGCCTGGGCCGGGATGCCCAGGAACGCCAGCACGGCCAGCGGGCGCAGGTCCCGCCGGGGCGAGCGGAGGACCGCCACGAGCAGGGCGACGGCGACGGCCGTGAGGACGAAGGTCAGCAGCCGGTTGCCGAACTCGATGACGCCGTGACCGGCGAGTTCGGGGGTGGTGACGAAGCTCTCCTCGGTGCACCGCGGCCAGGTCGGGCAGCCGAGCCCCGAGCCGGTGAGCCGGACGACGCCGCCGGTGACGATGATCGCGCCGTTGGCGACCACGTTGGCCAGGGCCAGGCGCGAGATGGCAGCGGGGGAGAAGGCGGTGGGGAGGACCGGCACGGGCCGATGCTAGCCGCGCGGACGGGCGCCCCTCGGTTCGCCGAGAGCGGAGCGCGGAGCGGAAGGACGGGCCGCCGTCCTGCGCTGTACGGGACGCGAGCGGCCGAGTCGCCGCCACCGGTGTCGGTGCGCCCACCCGGGTAAGGGAGCTGCAGCGGGAGCCCCCCGCGAGCTGGTCCCCGAGTCCCGCGGGACCTCCCGGGCGCCCCACCGACCGATCCGATCTCCTGGACGTGAGGCATGACCACCCCCTTCTTCCCGGGCCCCTACGGGAGCCCCTTCGACGACTTCTTCGCCCGGTACCTGGGCGGGGAGCAGCGCACGCCGCGGCAGCGCGTCGACATCACCCAGTTCCTCAGCCAGCAGGCGCGGGAGCTGGTCAACGCGGCCGCGCGCGAGGCGGTGTCCACCGGCAGCGCCGACCTGGACACCGAGCACCTGCTGTGGGCCATGACGGGCGACGAGAGCACCCGCCAGTTCCTGTCCCGCTCCGGCACCGACCCCGACCGGCTGCGCGCCTCCCTCGAGGAGCAGATGCGACGCGGCGAGCCGCGGGACGAGGCGCCGTCCCTCACCCCGGCCGCCAAGCGCGCCCTGCTCGACGCCCACCGCGTCTCCCGCGCCCTCGGCTCGACCTACATCGGTCCCGAGCACCTGCTGTTCGCTCTGGCCGTCAACCCGGACTCGCCGGGCGGGCGGCTGCTGCGCGAGCGCGGCGTCACGCCGGAGGCGCTGCAGCAGGCCGCCATGGGCGGCGGCCAGCCCGGCGGCGGGCGCCCCGGCGGTCCCGGGCAGGGCCAGTCGAGCACCCCGACGCTCGACGAGTACGGCCGCGACCTGACCGAGATGGCCCGCAACGGCCAGATCGACCCGGTGATCGGCCGGGAGGTCGAGATCGAGCAGACCGTCGAGGCGCTCTCCCGGCGGCGCAAGAACAACCCGGTGCTCATCGGCGAGGCCGGCGTCGGCAAGACCGCGATCGTCGAGGGCATCGCGGCCCAGATCGTCGAGGGCGATGTCCCGGAGACGCTGCGCGGACGGCGGCTGGTCGAGCTGGACCTCACCGGCCTGGTGGCCGGCACCCGCTACCGCGGTGACTTCGAGGAGCGGCTCAAGAAGATCATGGACGAGATCCGCGAGCACAGCGACGAGGTCATCGTCTTCATCGACGAGCTGCACACCGTCGTCGGCGCGGGCGCCTCGGAGGGCTCCGGCGGCGCCGGCAACATGCTCAAGCCGGCCCTGGCCCGCGGCGAGCTGCACATCATCGGCGCGACCACGCTCGACGAGTACCGCCGCAACATCGAGAAGGACGCCGCCCTGGAGCGCCGGTTCCAGCCCATCCTCGTCAGCGAGCCCGGCGTCGAGGACACCGTGCAGATCCTCTGCGGGCTGCGCGACCGATACGAGGCCCACCACGAGGTGCGCTTCACCGACGACGCGATCCGGGCCGCGGTGGAGCTCTCGGACCGCTACATCACCGACCGCCACCTCCCGGACAAGGCCATCGACCTCATCGACCAGGCCGGCGCCCGGGTCCGTCGGCGGGTGAAGACCCCGCCCACCGACCTGCGCGGACTGGAGCAGGAGGTCGAGCGGCTGCAGCGGGAGAAGGACCAGGCCGTCGCCGCCGAGCAGTACGAGCGCGCCTCCGAGCTGCGCGACCAGCTCAGCGAGGCCCAGGAGCGGCTGGAGCAGGCGCGCACCGGCGGCGGGCAGTCCGGCTCGGGTGTGCCCGAGGTCGGCGTCGAGGACATCGCCGAGGTGGTCTCCCGGGCCACCGGCATCCCGGTCAACCAGCTCACGCAGGAGGAGGTGCAGCGGCTGCTGCAGCTCGAGGAGCACCTGCACCAGCGGGTCGTCGGCCAGGAGGACGCCGTCCGCGTGGTCGCCGAGGCGGTGCGCCGCTCGCGCGTCGGCCTGGGCGACCCCGACCGGCCGATCGGCAGCTTCCTGTTCCTCGGGCCCACCGGCGTCGGCAAGACCGAGCTGGCGCGGGCGCTGGCCGAGGCGCTGTTCGGCGACGAGGACCGGATGATCCGGCTGGACATGAGCGAGTTCCAGGAGCGGCACACGGTCAGCCGGCTGGTGGGCTCCCCGCCCGGGTACGTGGGCTACGAGGACGCCGGCCAGCTCACCGAGGCGGTGCGCCGTCGTCCGTACTCGGTGGTGCTGCTCGACGAGATCGAGAAGGCGCACCCCGACGTCTTCAACACCCTGCTCCAGGTGCTCGACGACGGCCGGCTCACCGACTCGCAGGGCCGCACGGTGGACTTCAAGAACACCGTGCTGATCATGACCAGCAACCTGGGCTCGGAGCTCATCCAGGGCCGCAACACCCCACTGGGCTTCGGCTCCGGCGACGGTGCGTCGTCCGACAACGGGCTGCGGGAGCGGCTGATGCGGCGGCTGCGCGAGCAGTTCCGGCCGGAGTTCCTCAACCGGATCGACGAGGTCGTGGTCTTCCAGCAGCTGGAGACCGAGCAGCTGGCCCAGATCACCCGGCTGCTGCTCGACGAGACGCGTCGCCGGCTGGCGGCCCAGGACATCGAGGTGGCCTTCACCGACGAGGCGGTCGTGTGGATCGCGGAGCACGGCTTCGAGCCGCAGTTCGGCGCCCGGCCGCTGCGCCGCGCCATCCAGCGGGAGGTCGACAACCCGCTGGCTCGGCTGCTGCTCGACGGCCGCCTGGAGCGGGGCCGGCGGGTCACCGTCGGCGTCCGGGACGGCCGGCTGGACTTCGCCGTCGACCAGCCCGCGGAGCCCGCGACGGCCGGCGTCTGACCTGCGCCGACGTGGTCCCGGTCACAGGGCCGGCGGAGGAGGTGTGCGACACCGCCTCCGCCGGCTCTGCCTCAGGTCAGCGCCGTGCCCGGCTCGGGCCCGGAGCCGTGCCCCGGCTTAGGCTGCCCTTGCTTGCATGCCGCCGGAATTAGGTGAGACTCGTGTTGTGGAAAGCGGCGCGGTGCAGGTCGGCGGCGGGGCGGGCAGCCCGCCCCGCCCCTCGCCGTCCGCCGAGGACGGCCGGACGCGGCACCGCGTCACCGCCCTGCTGCTCGAGCACGGTCCGCAGACCGCGACCGAGCTCGCCGGGCGGCTGGGGGTCTCGCCGACCGCCGTCCGCCGGCACCTCGACGCGCTGGTGACCACCGGCCGCGTCGAGGAACGGCACGCGCCGGGCACGCCTCGCGGCCGGGGCCGACCGGCCCGGCTGTTCCACCTCACCGACGCCGGCCGCTCGGCCTTCCCGCACGCCTACGACGACCTGGCGCTGACCGCGCTGCGGTTCGTCGCGGCGCAGGGCGGGCCGGACGCCGTCCGCGCGGTGGCCGAGGCCCAGCTCGCCGGGCTGGAGGAGCGCTGCTCGGCCGCGGTGGACACCGTGCCGGGGCCGCCGGTCGACCGGGCCCAGGCCCTCGCCGCGGCGCTCACAGTCGAGGGCTACGCTGCCTCGGCCTCGGCGATCTCGGGTGGCGGCCAGCTGTGCCAGCACCACTGCCCGGTCGCGCACGTGGCGGCGGAGTTCCCGCAGCTGTGCGAGGTCGAGACGGCCGTGATCGGCCGGCTCGTCGGCAC
>DATIMX010000085.1:0-13009 GCA_035474935.1 Geodermatophilus sp.
CGCTTGGCCAGTTCGGACAGCACGTCGAGATCGGTGCGGACGCCCTCGGGCGCGGTCACCGCGCGGCGGCGCAGCAGCACCCGCCCCTCGAGGTTGGTCATCGTCCCGGACTCCTCGGCCCACATCGCGCTGGGCAGCACGACGTCGGCCAGCGCCGCGGTCTCGGAGAGGAAGAAGTCGCTGACGGCGAGGAAGTCGAGGTCGCCGAGCCGGCTGATCACCCGCCGGGCGTCGGGTGCGGAGACGGCGACGTTGGACGCGAGCACCAGCAGCGCGCGGACGCCGCCGTCGGTACCGAGCGCGTCCAGCAGCTCGAAGGCGCTGCGGCCGGGGCCGGGCAGGTCGTCGGGGTCGACGCCCCAGACGGCGGCGACGTGCGCCCGGGCCACCGGGTCGGTGATCTTCCGGTAGCCGGGCAGCTGGTCGGCCTTCTGCCCGTGCTCGCGGCCGCCCTGCCCGTTGCCCTGGCCGGTGACGGTGGCCCAACCGCTGCCCGCGCGGCCGGGCAGGCCGAGGGCCAGCGCCAGGTTGATCCACGCCTGGGCGGTGTCGGTGCCGCTGCGGTGCTGCTCGGCGCCCCGGGCGGTCAGCACGATCGCCCGCTCCGCGCGGGCGAGGGCGAAGACGGTGCGCCGCTGGTCGGCGACGGGGACGCCGGTGAGCCGCTCCACCCGGTCGGGCCAGTAGGCCCCGACCCCCTCCCGGACCTGCTCGAAGCCGGTCGTGCGCGCCGCGACGTACGCCTCGTCGACCAGCCCCTCGGCGATCGCGATGTGCAGCAGCCCGTTGGCCAGCGCCAGGTCGGTGCCCGGCAGCGGCTGCAGGTGCAGTGCGGCGTTGCGGGCGGTCGCCGTCCGGCGGGGGTCCACCACGACGTGCTGCGCGCCGCGGGCCCGGCCCTCGTCGAACCACTGCATCGCCGGCGGCATCGTGTCGGCCGGGTTGCTGCCCACGAGGACGACGACGTCGGCCTCGGCGATGTCGGCCAACGGGAAGGGCATGCCCCGGTCGAGGCCGAACGCCCGGTTCGCCGCGCCCGCCGCCGAGGACATGCAGAACCGGCCGTTGTAGTCGATGGCGCTGGTCCGCAACGCGACCCGGGCGAACTTGCCGAACTGGTAGGCCTGCTCGTTGGTCAGCCCGCCGCCGCCGAAGCAGCCGACGGCGTCGCGGCCGTGCGCGGCCTGGGTCCGCTCGATCGCGGCGACGACCCGGTCCAGCGCCTCGTCCCACGTGGTCTCGACCAGCGGGCTGCTGCGGTCGCCCGGGACGGCGCGCACCAGTGGGCGGGTCAGCCGCTCGGGGTGGTCGAGCAGCTCCGGCGCCGACCAGCCCTTGGAGCACAGGCCGCCGCGGTTGGTCGGGAAGTCGGCCGGCTGCAGCGTCGCCGGGCGGTCGCCGGCGGTCATCGTGACCCCGCACTGCAGGGAGCAGTAGGGGCAGTGGGTCTGCGTCGTCCGGGTGCGCGGGCCGGTCCCGGCGAGCACTCCGGGCAGGGCGGTCGCGGTCACGTCGACGAGGTTCGACGGTGCCGGTTTCCCGGCGACGGCATCGGCGTCAAGCCTGCGTTCCGTCGACCTCACGCCGTCCCGGTGGCGGCTGTTAGGGCGCGCCTACGCTGGCCGGGTGGCCGACCGCGTGATCACCGTGCACCTCGGCGCCCCGTCGGTCCGCCCCGCCGAGCAGCGCGACGTGCCGCGGATCGCCGCCACCCTCACCCTCGTGCAGGCCACGTCGCGCTGGGCCCGCTGGGCGCTGCCGGACGACGGCCGGGTGCAGCGGCTGACCCGGCTCGCCGAGCTCGACGCCGGTCACCGCGCCGTCTCCACCGGCACCGGCTGGGTCACCGAGGACGTCACCGCCGTCGCCGCGTGGCACGCCCCGGAGGGGGTGCCGGGTACCCGGCCGCTGCCCGACGACGTCCGTGCCGCGCTGGCCACCGAGCTGCCGCACGTGCACGGCTCCCGCTGGGACGCCGTCCGCCGGACCCGCGAGCTGGTCGACGCCGCCCGCCCGACCGGGCCGCACTGGTGGCTGGCCCACCTGGGCACCCGGCCCAGCAGCCGGCGGCACGGCTACGGGACGGCGCTGCTGCAGCCGGCGCTCGAGCGCTGCGACGCGGACGGCCTGCCTGCCGCCGCCGTCGTCTCGACCTGGGCCGCCGTCCGGTTCCTGCGGCGGCTCGGCTTCGACGTCGACCAGGCGATGGAGAGCTCCGACGGCACGCTGCCGCTCTGGCTGCTGGTGCGCCCGCCCCAGGTCTGATCCCTCCCCGCCCGGGGTGGGGTCTCCATCCCCGCCACGGTCGCGGCGTGCTCCCTGACGTCCCGGTCGAGCCCCGCAGCGGGTCCTCGTGGTCGGGGGTGCGCACCAGGGCGGTGCCTGTGCCAGCCTGGCTCCATGGTCAACGAACCGGTCGACCTCGCCGAGAGGCTGTCCCAGTTCTCCGAGCACTGGTCTCCCAAGGTGGTCGCCCGCCTCAACGACTACGAGGTCAAGGTCGTCAAGGTCGAGGGTGAGTTCGTCTGGCACACCCACGAGGACACCGACGAGCTGTTCCTGGTCATCGACGGGGAGTTGACCATCCAGCTGCGCGAGGGGGACGTGGTCCTGCGTCCCGGCCAGCTGTACGTCGTTCCCCGAGGGGTGGAGCACTGTCCCAGCGCCGACGGTGAGGTGCACGCGGTGCTCGTCGAGCCGACCGGCGTCGTGAACACCGGCGACGCGGGCGGCCCGATGACGGCCCAGTACGACGACTCGCTGGCGTAGCCAGCACAGGCCCGCTCACCGATCCCTCACAGGACCTACGTGGTCCGCTCCGTCGGCTTCGCTCGACCTGGCGGGTCGCCGGGCGCGGGTGCCGGGGTGACCTGCTCCGCTTGTACGTGGACCTCGATGTTCGTGTTGTGCGCGATCGGGTCCCAGATCTCCTCGAGCGGCGCCATGACGGAGCCGCCGATGCCCCGGCGACGCGCGCGGGCTCCTACCAACGCGTAGCCCACGGGGACGAGGATGATCGCCGCGAACGACCCGAGGACCAGTGCAGCGTCGCCCACGTGGGCGACCATACGTCCGGTACCACAGCCACGACCGGGCGCGACCGGCGCTCGGCGAGTCGGCGTGGCCACCGTGGAGACCGTCCCGGAGGGGGTCGGCTGACGGGCGTCTCGTCGAGACGCCGGCTCCTGTACCGGAGGATGACGCCATGGCGGACGGCTCGGAGTCGATCGAGCTCAGCCGGTCCGAACTCCGAGCGGTCGCCGGCTACGCGGTGGCGTGCGCGCGACCAGCGCTGGCGGTCTTCGAACGTGAACGCCCTGGTGATCGGCGCCCACGGACGGCGATCGACGCTGCGCAGGCGTTCGCGGATGGAGGCGAGCGGACCAAGGCCCTGCGTGACAGCGCCTGGGCGGCTCAGCGGGCGGCTCACGAGGCGCGCGATGCGGGACAGTCCGCGGCGAGCGACGCTGCGCGCGCGGCCCTCGCCGCGGCTGGTGCGGCGTTCCTCCACCCCCTGCCGACAGCTGCTCAGGTCAAGCACATCCTCGGTTCGGCCGCTCATGCCGCACGGGCGTTCGAACTCTTCGCCGGGGACGATCCCGCCGTCGGACTCGACCGGATCGCGCGGTTCCGGGTCCTTGCGCCTCCCGTCGTCGTGGACGTCCTGAGGCGCTACCCGGGCGCCCCGTCGGGTGGTCGACGTGTCGGGGAGCTGATCCGGGTGTTGGACGCATCGCTGCGACGACCGGCGAGCGACCGATGACCGACACGACGCGGGAGATCGGGCGCCCGCTGGCGGCGGTCCTCTGTGCGGGATGCATCGCGGGTCTGCTGGCGGCCGGCCGCCGGCGATGAGGTCGCTACGGCTACGTCTGGTACGCGGCTACGGGTGTCTCGCAGGGGATCGTCAGCCGGCGTGCCGGTCGCCAACGGGGGGCTGACACAGTGGGCAGGGTGGATGCTGCGCCGACTCCGATGGTCACGGGGACTGGCTCCGAGCGAGAGGTGCTCGAGTCGTTCCTCGACTTCCACCGCGGCGTCGTCGTCCGCAAGGTCGCCGACCTGCCGGACGCAGCTGCCAGGCGACGGCTCGTCCCGTCGCAGACCACGCTGGCCGGGCTGCTGCGGCACCTCGCTGTGACCGAACGCCAGTGGTTCCAACAGGTGCTCAGCAGCCGGCCCACTCCCGTCGGGGAGCGCGCCGACGACCCGGACACCAGCTGGGTCGTGAGCGGTGCCGAGACCGTGCTCGACCTGGTCGCTGCCTACGAGCAGGAGTGTGCACGGTCGCGGGAGGCCGCCGCGGGCCGGGAGCTCGACGAGACGGTGCCGCACCCGGTCCTCGGCGAGGTCTCACTGCGCTGGATCTACGTCCACGTGATCGAGGAGACCGCCCGGCATGCCGGCCACGCGGACATCCTCCGAGAGCTCACCGACGGCGCTACTGGCGTCGTGTAGGCAACGCCGACGAGTCGGTTCCGCAGGTCGATCCCCTCTCAACCGTGCTCCAGGTCGAAGCGCAGGTCGACGCTCGGGGCGGGGAGCATCCCGCTACGCACCATCCTCGAGCCCGTCTCCGACAGCCGATCGACTGTCCGACGGCGTCGTCGATCCCATCTGGCACCCTGCGCGGCATGCGCGGGACCACGGATCAGCGGCATCCCCGCTCGGAGTGGGCGATGGCGGCGCGTCTCGGCCAGACGGCGTGGCTGGTCGGCAACCTCTACGAGGGGCTCGTCGGGATGCCGCAGTTGCTCGCCGATGCCCGGCCCCGCCGCTCACCGGGACTCCTCACCTCGGGCAGCCCGGTGCGCTACTACGTGCCGGTGGCTCCCCTCGCCGTCGGCGCGACAGGGGTCACCCTGCTGCAGAACTGGCGATCCGGGGGCGACCGCCGCCTCATCGCCGCAACGGGCTCGGCCGTTGCCTCCGCGCTCGCGCTGAGCGGTTACCTCATCCAGACGGTGAACCGGCCCCTCCTCGCGGGTGCCGGGCCGCTGACCGACGTCGACAGGCACCGGCTCGTGTCCACCTGGCATCGCGTGAACGCCGTACGGCTCGTGGCGCTCGCCGTCGCATGGGCGACGTCGACCCGCCTCACGCCACGCGGTCCTTGAGGCCTGCACCTCGCGCCCGACGGCGAGCAGGCTCTCGCGGGTCCGCATCCCTGCAGCAGCGGATCGTCCGCGGAACGGCCTGCGGACCCTCGAGCGGCTCGTCGCGCACCCCCCGGCGATGCCGTGAGAGTCATCATCCGGCTGCGGCGGCTCCCGTACCCCTGACCAGGTGACGCAGCAATGGCGAAGAGATCCCGTCCGGCTGTCGATCTGCGGTCGGGTCGTTCGTACAGGGGGTGAGCGGCCGACACGGTGCCGGCCGCCGAACCCGAGGAGATCCCATGCCGCAGTACCTGCTCAGCCTGATCCAGCCCGACGGCCCGATGCCCGAGCCGGAGGTCCTCGGCCCGATCATGCGCGACGTCGCCGCGGTGACCGAGCGGATGCGTGCCGCCGGCGCCTGGGTCTTCTCCGCCGGCCTGCACCCGGCGGAGACCGCGACCGTGGTGCGGCCCGCGGGCGAGGACTTCCTGGTCACCGACGGCCCCTACGTGGAGGCCAAGGAGCACGTCGGCGGATTCACCATCGTGGAGGCCGAAGACCTCGACGCCGCGCTGGCCTGGGGCCGCGAGGTCGCCCGGGCGACCACCCTGCCGGTGGAGGTCCGCCCGATCGCCAACGGGGGCGTCTGACGCGGTGCCCGACGTCCGCACGCCTGACATCGAGGCGGTCTTCCGCGAGTCCTACGGGCGCGCGGTCGCCGTCCTCACCCGCCTCCTCGGCGACATCGACGCCGCCGAGGAGGCGGTACAGGACGCCTTCCTGACCGCCCTGCAGCGCTGGCCGGTGGACGGCGTGCCGCCCAGCCCCGCCGGGTGGATCGTCACCACCGCCCGCAACCGGGCCATCGACCGGCTGCGGCGCGAGTCGACCCGCACCGACCGGTACCGCGCGGCGGCGCTGCTCGCCGACGACTCACCCCCGCCCGAGGAGGGCGCCGTGCGCGACGACCGGCTGCGCATGCTGTTCACCTGCTGCCACCCCGCCCTGGCCCCCGCTGCCCGCGTCGCGCTGACGCTGCGGCTGGTGGGCGGGCTGTCCACCGCGGAGATCGCGCACGCGTTCCTCGTCCCGGAGGCGACGATGGCCCAGCGGCTGGTGCGGGCGAAGAACAAGATCCGCGATGCCCGCATCCCCTACCGGGTGCCGGCCGAGGCCGACCTGCCCGACCGGCTGTCCGGCGTCCTGGCGGTCGTCTACCTCGTGTACTCCGAGGGGCACACCGCGTCGGCGGGCGAGGGACTGGTGCGCACCGACCTCTGTGCGGAGGCGGTCCGGTTGGCCCGTGGACTGGTCGAGCTCATGCCCGACGAGCCGGAGGTGCTCGGCCTGCTGGCGCTGGTCCTGCTGAGCGAGTCGCGCCGGTCGGCCCGGGTCGCGCCCGACGGGTCGCTGGTGCCGTTGGCGGAGCAGGACCGCTCCCGGTGGGACGCCGCGCTCATCGCGGAGGGCCAGGAGCTGGTGCGCCGCTGCCTGCGGCGCGGTGCCCCCGGGCCGTACCAGGTGCAGGCGGCGATCCAGGCGGTGCACAGCGACGCCGCGTCCGCGGAGGAGACCGACTGGGCGCAGGTCCTCGCGCTCTACGACCACCTGATGGCGCTCACGCCGAGCCCGGTGGTGGCGCTCAACCGCGCGGTCGCGGTGGCCGAGGTGCACGGCCCGGAGGTGGCGCTGGCGCTGCTCGACGGCCTCGACCTGCCGCGTTCGCACCTGCTGCCCGCCGTCCGGGCCGACCTGCTGCGCCGGCTGGGTCGCGCGGCCGAGGCCGCCGCGGCCTATGACGCGGCCCTCGCGCTGGCCGGCAACGCGACCGAGCGGGCCTTCCTGGAGCGGCAGCGGGGCGAGGTGGCCGGCGCCGGCTGAGCCACGGCTGCCGCCTGCCTCCCCGGACCTCCACCCCTGCTCACAGGAGAAAGCAGCGGTGGAGATCCCGCAGGGATACTCCGCCCCGACCGCGGCCACCGGTTGCCCCCTCGACGGTCAGCCCCTGCCCACAGGTGTGGGCAGGGGCTGAGCGTCCGCGGATGTGTTCCCGGTCAGTCCCAGCGGCGACGGGAGCGCTTCAACTCGCCGCGCTGCTTCTTGGCCTGGATGCGGCGCTCCTGCGACCCGCGCGTGGGCTTCGTGCGCCGGCGCGATGGAGGTGGCGGGGCCAGCGCCGCACGCAGGACAGCGGCCAGCCGCTCCCGGGCGGCCTGCCGGTTGCGCAGCTGCTGACGGTGCTCGCTGGCGGCCACGGTCAGGACGCCGTCCACCAGCCGGCCGGCCAGGCGCCCGGCCAGCCGCTCGCGCTGGGCGTCGGTCAGCCCGGGCAGCTCCAGCGGCGCGACCGACAGCTCCACCCGCGAGTCGGCGGTGTTCACGCCCTGCCCGCCGGGACCCGACGAGCGGGAGAACCGCCAGTGCAGCGCGGCCGCGGGCACGACGAGGGAGCCGGTGACCGGGAGGTCCCCGGAGGCGTCGTCGGTGATCGGCATGCGGCCAGTGTCGCCGAGGGACCTCAGGCCGCGGCGGGCACCGGGTCGGGGCCGCCGGCCGCGCCGGGGCGGCAGCGCACCAGCCGGCGCAGCGTCAGCCAGCTGCCCCGCGCGGCGCCGTGCTGCTCCAGCGCCCCGACGGCGTAGGCCGAGCAGGTCGGCTCGAAGCGGCAGCACGGCGGTCGCCGGGGGCTGACCTCGCGCTGGTAGACCCGGACGGCGGCCAGCAGCCGGTCCCGCACCCGGCCCCCGCGCCGCCCGGTGCCGGCGGCGTGCACGTGCCGCACCGTCGTCGGCACGAGGAACAGCCCGTCGATACCGCAGCCGATCGCGTTGGCCAGGCAGCAGCCGGTGTTGAGGTACAGCAGGCCGCGCAGGCACGAGCCGTCGCGGTCGTAGCCGCGGCGCGGCCCGTAGCCGTACCCGCGGCCGTACCCGTACCCCGGTCCGTACCTGCGGCCATACCCGTAGCCCGGTCCGTACCTGCGGCCGTACCCCGGTCCGCGCCGCCGCCGGCGCGGACCCCACCCGCTGCTCCAGATGAAGACCATGGACCGATCCTGGGGGCGCCCGGCTGCCCGCGCCCGGCGAGCTGGGAGGACCATCGGCCGCATGTCCGACTTCCCCCTCGCCACCGCGCTGGCCGCCGGCCCGGTCGTCCTCGACGGCGGCCTGGCCACGGAGCTGGAGACGCAGGGGCACGACCTGTCCTCGGCGCTGTGGTCGGCGCGGCTGCTGCGCGACGACCCTGGGGCGGTCGTCGCCGCGCACGCCGCCTTCGCCGCCGCCGGCGGCCAGGTGGCGACGACGGCCAGCTACCAGGTGTCGGTGGAGGGTCTGGCCGCTGTCGGGCTGGACGCGACGGAGGCCCGGCGGCTCGTGGTCCGCTCGGTCCACCTGGCCGAGCGCGGGGCCCCGGAGGCGTGGATCGCCGGGTCGGTCGGGCCCTACGGCGCTGCCCTCGCGGACGGGTCGGAGTACACGGGGAACTACGCCGACGAGGTCGGCGTCGAGCGGCTCCGGCAGTGGCACCGGCCGCGCATGCAGTGGCTGGCCGAGGCCGGGGCCGACGTCCTGGCCTGCGAGACGGTGCCCGCTGCCGCCGAGGCCGAGGCGCTGCTGGAGGAGGCCGACATGCTCGGGATGCCGGTCTGGCTGTCGCTCACCACGGTGCTGGACGGCGACGGCGTCGTCCGCACCCGCCGTGGCGAACCGGCCGAGGAGGTGTACGCGATGGCACGCGAGGTCGACGCGGTGGTGGCGGTCGGCGTCAACTGCACCGCCCCGGACGGCGTCCTGCCCGCGGTGACCGCCGCTTCGGCCGCGGACAAGCCCGTCGTCGTCTACCCGAACAGCGGGGAACGGTGGGACGCCGCCGCCCGCCGCTGGACCGGGACCGCCGGCCTCTCCCCCGCCGACGCGCTCACCTGGGTGGACTCCGGCGCCCGGCTCGTCGGCGGGTGCTGCCGTGTGGGGCCCGAAGCCATCGCCGCCCTGGCCCGTGCCCTCCGCCGCGTCCGGTCCGACGAGGCGGTCGGCGCGGACGACGGCCGTTGACCTCCGTAGCACCGAGTGGACGGTGCGCCACAGACCCCACCCGGCCGGGTGGGCGACCCCGACGGACGGATCCTCATGCGACGAGCACTGCTCACCGGCTCCGCGGCCACCGCCGTGGTGGCCGGGACCCTCACCCCCGCACTGGCCGGGACCGACGAGCGACGCTGCTCCCCGACGCGCGACGACGTGCCGGTGTGCTCGACCGACGGCTCGGCCGCGACCGCCACCTTCCTCGACCCGACCGCCACGGTCACCGGCGCCCGGCACGTCAGCCTCGGCGAGCAGATCTACGTCGGCCCCTTCGCCGAGCTGCGTGCGTCGAAGCGGGCGCCGATCAGCATCGGCGCGTCGTCCAACGTCCAGGACAACGTGCTGCTCGACGCCCGCGGCGGCAGCGGCATCCAGGTCGGCGACCGCGTCATCCTGGCCCACGGGTCCTCGGTGCGCGGCTCGGCGAGCATCGGCGTCGAGTCCAGCCCGCTGCCCCCGCAGGTGGAGGACACGGTGGACACCCTCGAGGGCTCGGTGTTCATGAGCTTCGGCAGCGAGGTCGACGGCGCCACCGTCGAGCTGGACTCCGGGGTCTCGGCGCTGGCCCGGGTCGCCCCCGGCGTCACGCTGCCCAGCGGCTTCCTCGTGCTGCCCGGCAAGAACGTGACCACCGACGCCGAGGCCAGCGACCCGGCCCTGGGCAAGGTCCGCTACCTCACCCAGGCCGACGTCGCGTTCAACGAGGCCGTCATCCACGTCAACGAATCGCTGGCCCGCGAGTACACCGAGCTGTACCGCGAGGACCCGAGCGCCGTGCAGGGGGCCAACGTCGACCCGGGTGGCAGCGACGTCAACCCCGACCGCGACCTGCCGAGCTTCGCCGGCGAGGAGCAGGCGCAGCCGGACTCCCCCAACCGGGTCATCGGCGACGTCGACCTGGCCGACACCTACGACCGTTTCACGCAGCGCACCGGCGAGCGGATCGCCATCCGCGCCGACGAGGGTGAGCCCTTCGTGATCGGCCACGTCGACCGGATGGACGACGACGTGGTCTTCCACGCCCTCGAGCACACCGACGTCCACGTCGGCGACGACGTCCGCTACGGCGAGGGCGCGATCGTGCACGGCGGAGGCCGCGTCGTCGTCGAGGGCCAGCCCGAGGAGCAGACCGTGGTGGGCGACCGTGTCCGCCTCGGCGACGAGTCGGTCATCTTCCGCAGCACCATCGGCGACGGCGCCCGGATCGGCGACCGCAGCGCCGTCGTCGGCACTGACCTGCCCGCCGGCGCCGTCGTCCCGCCGCACACCATCGTCCTCAACGGCGAGGTGTTCGGCGCGGTCGAGTGGTGACCTCGCCCGTGCTCTCCCGCGGACCGGCGGCCGCCCTGCTCACCCTCGCCGCCGGGCTCACCGGCTGCTCGTCCGCGAGCGGGAACGACACGCAGGCGACCGTGCCGGCCGCGCCCTCCTCGGCGACCGTCGCGGGACCGGCCCCGGTCCTGGCGTCGGCGACCCTCACCGACGACGTCGATCCGGCCGCCGACACCTGGTCGACCACCTGGCAGGCGTGCTTCGAGCCGCTGCCCGGCGAGGATGACCCCGAGCGCTGGGAGGTGCAGGCGGTGACCGCCGAGGGCGTCTCCCCGCGCATCGAGGAGCTGCCGGGGAGCTGCGTCGGGCTGCAGCTGGCGCAGGGCCCGGGAGCGGCACCGGCGGACGATCCCGGGCGGACCGCCGCCCTGGCCGACGCCGCGTCGCTGGCCTACCGGGCCCGCGCCGTGCGCGCCGACGGGTCGGTGACGCCGTGGAGCGAACCCGTCGTCGCCGGCAGCGTCGGCTGAGCGGGCCCCGGGCGCGCGGCGCGCCCCCGGGGCCTGCCCCCTGCAGGGTCCCGCCCCGAACGCGCGCGCGGCGGGGGCAGGGGGTCCTTCGTCAGAGGATCGGCTTGCCGCCGGTGACCGCGACCCGCGCGCCCGAGACGTAGGACGCCTCGTCGCTGGCCAGCATCACGTAGACCGGCGCCAGCTCGGCCGGCTGCCCGGCGCGGCCCAGCGGCACCTGCTGGCCGAAGCTCTCCACCTTCTCCTCCGGCATGGTCGCCGGGATCAGCGGCGTCCAGATCGGGCCCGGGGCCACGCTGTTGGCCCGGATGCCCTTCTCGGCCAGCATCTGCGCGAGGCTGGCGGTGAAGTTGGCGATCCCGGCCTTGGTCATCGCGTAGGCGATGAGGTTGGGGCTCGGGTTGTCGGAGTTCACCGACGACGAGTTGATGATCGACGCCCCCGGCTGCATGTGCGGGACCGCGTCCTTGGTCAGCGTGAACATCGCCGTCAGGTTCAGCGCCAGCGTGTGGTCCCACTCCTCGTCCGAGATCTCCTCGAGCGAGTCGTGGCTCATCTGGAAGGCCGCGTTGTTGACCAGGATGTCGACCTTGCCGAACTCCTCGACCGCCTTCGGGATGATCGTCTTCTGGTGGGCGCGGTCGGCGAGGTCACCGGGGACGAGCACGCACTTCCGGCCGGCCTCCTCGACGTACTTGGCGGTGTCCTTGGCGTCCTCGTGCTCGTTGAGGTACGAGATCAGGACGTCGGCGCCCTCGCGGGCGAAGGCGATCGCGACGGCGCGGCCGATGCCGCTGTCGCCGCCGGTGATCACCGCCGCCTTGCCGGTCAACCGCCCGGAGCCGCGGTAGCTCTCCTCGCCGTGGTCGGGCTTGGGGTCCATCTGCCCGAGCGTGCCGGGGACGTCCTGCTGCTGGGCGGGCTGGGACTCGGGGCGGGGTTCGGACATGGCACTACCTCCGTGGACGTGCGGGACGGCGGTGCGCCGGCGCTCTTCTCACGCCGCCCGGGAGCCGGGCCACCGCCGCGTCCTCCGCCCGCTACCCCCGCACGGACTCCGCCGAACCGGCCCGGTTCCGAACCGGTGGACCCCGCGACCGCCTGCCACACCCTGCGCGGGAAGTTCCGCCGCGTCCGGCACGCTGTCCCCCACGATGACCGCCACCGCCCCTCCCCTCCTCGACGACCCGTCCGACCTCCCGGCCCTCCGGGCTCGCGGCGCCGACCCCGACGAGCTGTTCACCTCGTTCGCCGCCTGGGCGCAGGCGCAGGGCACCGTGCTGTACCCGCACCAGGAGGAGGCGCTGATCGAGCTGGTCAGCGGCGCCAACGTCGTCCTCGCGACGCCGACCGGATCGGGCAAGTCGCTGGTGGCCACCGGTGCGCAGTACGCCGCGCTGGCCTCAGGCAGGCGCAGCTGGTACACCGCGCCGATCAAGGCACTGGTCAGCGAGAAGTTCTTCGCCCTGTGCGGCGTCTTCGGCGCCGAGAACGTCGGCATGCTGACCGGCGACGCCGCGGTCAACCGGGACGCCCCGATCATCGCCTGCACCGCGGAGGTCCTGGCGAACATCGCGCTGCGCGAGGGCGCCGACGCCGACGTCGGCCTCGTCGTCATGGACGAGTTCCACTTCTACGGCGACCCCGACCGCGGCTGGGCCTGGCAGGTGCCGCTGTTGGAGCTGCCGAGGGCGCAGTTCCTGCTGATGAGCGCCACCCTCGGCGACACCGGCTGGCTGCGCGAGGACCTCACCCGCCGCACCGGACGCCCCACGGCGCTGGTCGCCGGCGCCGAGCGGCCGGTGCCGCTGCACCACTACTACGCGACCACGCCGATGCACGAGACGATCCAGGACCTGCTGGACACCAGGCAGGCGCCGATCTACGTCGTCCACTTCACGCAGGCCTCGGCCCTGGAGCGGGCGCAGGCGCAGGGCACCGTGCTGTACCCGCACCAGGAGGAGGCGCTGATCGAGCTGGTCAGCGGCGCCAACGTCGTCCTCGCGACGCCGACCGGATCGGGCAA
>DATIMX010000086.1:0-8957 GCA_035474935.1 Geodermatophilus sp.
CGCATGCCGGCGCGGTGCCACTCCTCGCCGTGCTCGGAGCCGCCGCGCAGGTTGGCCACCGCCCACACGCCGCCGGCCTCGACCCAGGCCAGGGTCTGCGCCGAGTAGCCCGGGGTGAGGGCGACGTCGAAGCCGCCGTACCCGTAGAGCACGGTGGGGCGCGGTCGGTCGGGCGCCCCGGCCTGCGAGATCACGAACAGGTGCACCGGCGTCCCGTCCGCGGAGGTCGCATGCGTCTCCACGACCCGAACCTCCGGGACGTCGCCGGCGACCGGCGCCTGCTCCCAGCTGGTGAGGGACGTCGGGTCGGCGGCGTCCCAGCGCAGCACCGACGGCGGGGTCGAGTGGTCGGTGAAGCCGACCCAGGCCGCGCCGCCGCCCTCCGGCGGCGCGCTCACGCCGGACACGCTGCCGGCGCGCAGGGCCTTCACCTCGGCCAGCCGGCCGGCACCGTCGCCGGCCCACACCGAGAGCCGGTCGGTGGCGTCCACCGAGTGCACGGCGAGCACCTGCAGCCCGCCGTCGGGGCCGTCGACCAGGGCCACGTCGGTGAGCACGCCGTCCTCCTGCTGCGGGACGACGTCGCGCCAGGCCTCCGGCGCCCAGGTGGCCGGGTCCGCGGGGTCGGCGACGGCCAGCCGCCAGCGCGGGGTGCCGCGGTCGCTCATCAGCCACAGCCGGCCGTCGCGGGCGACCCACGCCGCGGTCTGGGCGTCGACGCCGACCTGCAGCTCCCGCAGGGCGCCGTCACCCGCGAGGTCGGCCAGCCAGACGTCGTCGCGCGGGGCGGTGCCGATCGACGCGGAGACGACCAGCCAGCGGCCGTCGCGGCTGGTGCGGGCGCCGAAGTAGGTGGCCGGGTCGCTGCCCTCGCCGTGCACGAGGACGTCGCCGTCGGCGTCGGCGCCCACCCGGTGGCGCCAGACCCGCCGGTGGAACTGCTCCTCACCGGCGGGCACCAGCTCGGGCGCCAGCCGGCGGACGTAGAAGAGCTCCTCGCCGCCGGGCAGCCAGGCGACGGGGGAGTACCGGCAGCGGTCGACCGGCCCGTCGAGCTGCTCCCCGGTGGCGACGTCGAGCACGAACAGCCGCGACTCCTCGTCGCCGCCGGTGGACAGCTGGTAGGCCAGCCGATCGCCCTCCCAGGACGGCGACCAGGCGTCCAGCGTCGTGGTGCCGGACGGGTCGACCGCCATGGGGTCGACCAGGACCCGCTCGGTGCCGTCGGGCTCGCGCACCCGCAGCACCGCGTGCTCCTGGCCGGGGTCGCGCCGGGTGGAGAAGGCGCGGCCGGCCCGCCACACCGGGACGCCGACGGCGCCGGCGTGCACCAGCTCGGCCAGCCGCGCGGCGAAGCGGTCGCGCAGCGGCAGAGCGGCCAGCGCCCCGGCGGTCAGCTCGTCCTGGGCCGCGGTCCACGACGCCGTCCTCGGGTCGGCGGGGTCCTCGAGCCAGCGGTAGGGGTCGGCGACGGCGTGTCCGTGCAGGTGCTCGACGAGGTCGAGCCGGGGGGCCTCGGGGTAGCGCACGCGGCCCACGGTAGTGACGGCCCCGGGACGCCCCTCGGGCCCGCTGAGCACATCCCGGGAGCGCGGGAGCGCCTCCGCAGGTCAGAATGGGGGCGCCCACGGGTCGCACTGCACCCGGCGCGCGGCCCCGGGCGCCGGAGGTGCCCCGTGCCGCGTACCGCGTCCGGGTCGTCCGCAGGCCATCCAGGTCCGCGGCGCGACCACCACTCCCACCCGATGACGCCTGTCCCGGCGCGGTCCACCGCCGCCGCGACGCTGCTGCTCAACGCCACCTACGAGCCGTTGTGCGTGGTCTCCAGCCGGCGCGCCATCGTGCTCGTGCTCGCCGACAAGGCGGTCTCGGTGCACAGCGCGCCGGAGGAGGTGCACGCCGAGACGGTGGTCCTGCCCGTTCCGGTGGTGGCGCGCCTGACCCGGTACGTCCGCGTGCCGTACCCGGCGCAGGTGCCGCTGTCGCGGCGGGCGGTGTTCCACCGCGACGCCTCGACCTGCGTCTACTGCGGCAGCTCGGCCACGAGCATCGACCACGTCGTCCCACGCAGCCGCGGCGGCACGCACACCTGGGACAACGTCGTCGCGGCCTGCCGGCGCTGCAACCACACCAAGGCCGACCGGTCGCTGGCCGAGCTCGGCTGGAAGCTGCCGCACCCGCCCCGGACCCCCAGCGGCGCGGCCTGGCGGCTGCTCGGTGCGCGCACCGTCGACCCGCGCTGGCGCGAGTGGCTCGGGATGCCGGAGAGCGTGTCGGCATGAGCGGCCCCCGGCAGGGTCCCCGGCCCCGTCACGGGTCCCGCCCCGAGCTTGCGAGGGGTGGGGAGGACGGGGCCCTTCTCCGAGTGGCGGGGGGCAGGGGGTCCTTCCCGTGACCTCACCGGCGACGGCGCGGCGGCTGTGGGCGCTGGGGGAGCCCTACCACGCGCTGACCTACTTCGCCGACGAGTGCCGGTCGGCCGCGGAGGCGACCGGGCTGCGCGGGTTCTGGCGGACCTACTTCGCGCTGCGCGCCGCGCCGCTCGGCCCGGTCGGGGCCGAGGTCGTCACGGCCACCTTCTACAACTTCGCGCCGGCGTTCGTGGCCCGGTACGTGCCGGAGGTCTGGGACGTGGCCGACCCGGCCGCGGTGCTCGACGCGCGGCTGGTCGGGGTGGACGGCGCGGTGCGCCGGGTGCTGGGGGAGGAGTGGGCGGGCTCGGCCGCCGCGGCGGAGGCTGCTGAGCTGCTCGCCGTCGCGGCCGGGGCGGTGGACGCACCCGGCCGGCCGCTGGCCGCGGCCAACGCCGGGCGGCCGCTGCCCCCGGAGCCGCACCTGGCGGCCTGGCAGTCCCTCACCACCCTGCGCGAGCACCGCGGGGACGGGCACAACGCCGCGCTGCTGCAGCGGGGCATCTCCGGCGTCGGCGCGCACGTGCTGGCCGCCGCGGCCGGCCGGACGGCGCGGGAGTGGCTCATGCGCGCCCGCGGGTGGGACGACGCCGCGTGGGACGCCGCCGCCGATGAGCTCGCCGCCCGCGGCTGGCTGACCGGGGCGGAGCTGACCGCGGAGGGCGCGGCGATCGTCGCCGCGGTGGAGGCCGACACCGACCGGCTGGCGCTGGGCCCGTGGCAGGCGGTCGGCGACGCGCGCTGCGACCGGCTGGCCGAGCTGCTGGGGCCGGTGCGCCGTGCGGTCGTGGCGGCGGGCGTCTGGCCGGAGGGCAACCCGATCGGCGCTCCGGACCCCGGCTGACCCCGCCGGGGGAGGAGCTGGCCGGTGCCCGGCCCGGACCGCCACCTCAGTCGTCCCACCCCGTCACAGCGCGGCGTGTCGTACGGCAACGGACGGTTGCGGTCACTCTAGGTTGCGTCCCCGGACGGCGCGGCCGGCGCGCCCCCGCACCGGAGAGGCGTCCGATGACCCCGCTCGTCCCCACCCGTGGTCCGGGGCGCCGCCGGCTCGCGGCGCGCACCGGCGTCCTCGGCCTGGCCGTGCTGGCCTCGACCGCTCTCGGTGTCGGGGCGGCCGGTGCGGAGGAGCCCGTGACCATCCCGCTGGACCCGACGGACGTCGCGATCGTCCTCGAGGCCGTCGAGAACTTCGGCACCGCGGCGGCCCCGGCCGAGGACCCTGGACCGGTCCCGGTGGCCTGGGGCGGCGCCGTCGTGCTGCAGCTCCCCGACGGGCTCGACGCCACCACCCTGGGCGCCCGGCTGGAGCTCGGCCCGGAGGTCGGCGGGTCACCGACGCGGGTGCTCTCGACCGCCACCCCGGGGCCCGACGGGCTCCTGGCGAGCCGCGTCGGCCCCGGCCGGTTCACGATCGCCGTCCCGCCGCTCGACCCGGCGAACGGACCGATCGGCGCGCTCCTCGTCTCGGGGGTCACCTCCGAGGACGGCTTCCCGGTGCACCCGGACACCTACTTCCTCGAGCTGGACCCCACCGCCCCGGCCACCGCAGAGCTGCACCCGCAGGTGACCGTGGTGGCCGACCAGTCCTGCGACCCGACGGCCGCGGTCCACTGCGCGGGGACGACGGTCACGGCCGGGACGCCGTTCCGCGTCACCGTCCCGCCGGGGTCGGAGCTGTGGACCCTGGGACACGGCACCCTGCAGGACGCCGAGGTGACGCTCGTGGACCTCACCGGCGCCCACGACGCGCCGCTCCCGCTCAGCGGCGACCCGGCCCGCTACGCCACGGCCGGCCCATGGGACGCCACGGTGACCCTCCCCGTCGAGCTCGGGCCCGGCCGCCACTACCTGTCCGTGCTGCTGGGGGACCCGGCCTCCGGCGGGCCGGTGACCGTCGCCACCGTCGAGCTGCAGGTGCTGGCCGCACCGGCCGTCGTCCCCCCGGCCGCGGCGCCGGCACCGACCACCCCGGCGGCCGTGGTGAACGTGGGGCTGCGGTCGGACACCGGCGTGGAGGCGGCGGAGGCCGGCGCCACCCGGACCGGCGCACTGGCCACGGGCGCCGGCCTGCTCGTGCTCGCGGGCGTGGGTGCCGTCGTCGTCCGCACGAGGCGGGACCCGGGCGTCGACGACTAGCAGGATCCGCCAATCGCTGTGGCTGTTCTCAGTAACAGAGTGACGTCTCAGCGCGCATCGGAACCACGCTTGTCCGTCAGGTCCTGCCGACGACTGTGTTGTCCCAGGTCACACTCGGGTCACACGCCGCCCCACGTGACCCGCGCCGTGTGTCCAGTACGGAAGAGAACTGACCGGTCACGTTACGTTCCGCCGCAGTCAGCGCCGCTGGGGCGCTGCGGTCGCCGGAAGGTGTTCCTCATGTCCAGCCCCACCCTGTCCCGCCGGCCGCAGTTGCAGCGCCTGGGCCTCGCCGGCATCGGTTCGGCCGTGCTGCTCGTCGGGATCGCGTCCCCCGCCGTCGCCGCGACCGGCGTCGTCATCCCGCTCGAGCCGACCGAGGTCGCGCTCAGCGCCGTCCCGGTCGAGAACTTCGGCGTCATGGACCCGATGGCGGACCCGAACGCCGGGATCACCCCGACGTCCGTGGCCGTCCAGTACGGCGGCACGATCACCGTGGACCTGCCCGCGGAGCTCGACGACTCCGCCGTCGAGGCCCAGCTGACGTTCGACGACGACGGGGACGGCGCCCCGGACGTCACCTACGACTCCAGCGTGCTGGCCACCGACCCCGACTACCTCCTGGTGGCCGGCCAGGGCACCGGCAGCATCACGATCACCCTGCCCGCCGACGACCTGACCGGCGTCGACGACGCCAGGCTGCTCCTGGCGCCGCTGACCTCGACCCTCGGCCCGGCATTCACCTTCTACGACCCGGTGTTCTACGAGCTCGGCTTCGTCCCCGCCGGTGACGCCGCCGCGCCCGCCGCCCAGGCCGTCGCGCCCGAGCTGGTCGCCTTCTCGCAGGTGCCGTGCGAGATCACGTCCGGCACCCGCTGCCCCTTCCCGACCCCGGTGACGGTCGGCTCCACCGTCGGGCTGGACCTGACCAGCGGGTCGGTCCTGCGGGAGCTCGGCCTCACCGACCTCACCGGCGTGCAGGTCGGCCTGGCGACGCTGGACGCCAACGGTGACCCCACGGGTGCCGCGGTGGAGCTGACCGCCCAGGTCGACGGCTCGACGGCGACCTTCGTGGTGCCGGCGGACACGGCGGCCGGTTCCTATGGCCTCGTCATCGCGCAGCCGACCCCGACCGGGAGCGTCTCGGTCGTCGCCGTCGAGCTCACCGTCGTCGCCGAGGAGGCCCCGGCGGTCGTCCCGCCGGCCGCGGCCCCGACCACCCCGGCGGCCACGGTGGTCAACGCCGGGCTGCGCTCCAACACCGGCGTCGAGGCCGTCGAGACCGGTTCCACCGGGAGCGTCGCCATCGCCGCGGGTGCCGGGATGCTGGTCCTCGCGGGCGTGGGTGGCGTCGTCGTCGCCCGCAATCGTCGTCGTCCGGCGGTCGAGGGCGGCACGTGCGCCTGACCCGACCGAGTCGGCGCACCGCCGCCGTCGCCGCGGTCCTCGCCCTCGGCGTCGCCGGGGGCACGGTGCTCGCCGTCGGCCTGGCCGACGGCGAGCAGCCGGCCGCGGCCGCCGGGTCCCCCGACCCGGTGGCCGCGGCCACCGCGGCGCCGCACGCCGAGGAGGCGCAGCCGACGCTGCCCCCGGAGGGGGTCGTCCTGCCGACGCCCTCGTCCGACGTGCACGTGGCCATCCCCGCGCTCGACATGGACCTGCCGGTCCTACCCCTGAGCCCGCGGAACGGGACGATCAACCCGCCGACGCTGACCGCTGCCTACTGGCTCGACCCGTACGGCGACCCGGTCGGCAGCGCGGAGCAGGCCGACAACACCCTCTACCTGGCAGCCCACTCCACGGGCACCGGCGAGTACGGCTTCGACCCGCTGATGGAGTCCGACGGGGGCGGCAGCACCCTCGGCGTCGGTGACGTCATCGAGGTCAGCACCCCGCAGGGCACGGTCGACTACACCGTCGAGCGCACCGAGCGGTACGCCAAGGGCGAGCTGCCCGGCGCCGGCGAGGTGTGGGAGGCCCACCCGGGCCGGCTGGTCCTGATCACCTGCTTCCAGCGGGGTGGCGGCCGGGCCTCGACCGAGAACCTCGTGGTCTTCGCCGAGTCCTGAACCGGCCCTCGTGCAGGGCCCCGCCGCGAGCTCGCGAGCGGTGGGGGGCACGAGGGTCCTTCCTCAGGTGACGCGGGCGCGCACGGTGGGGTACCCCTCGTGCGCCCCGCTCGCCAGCACGTCGCGGAAGCAGGCCATCGCGTCCCAGACGTCGACGAAGCGGGTGTACAGCGGGGCCGGGCCCAGCCGGACGCGGTCCGGCGTCCGGAAGTCCGGGACGACGCCCCGGTCGACCAGAGCCTGGGTGAGCTGCCACGCGGACGGGGAGGCCAGCGTCACGTGCGCGCCGCGGCGGGCCGGGTCGCGGGGCGAGGCCAGCGTGACGCCGTGCGGCGCCAGCCAGGTGTCGGCGAGGGCGACGACCAGCTCACCGAGCGCCCGGCCCTTGGCCGCCAGCCGGTCGACCCCGGCCTCGGCCACCAGCCGGGCGCCGACCTCCACCGCGGCGAGCGCGAGCACCGGCGGCGTCCCGACGGCGAAGCGCTCGACGCCCGGGACCGGGTCGTAGGCCGGGCCCATGGCGAACTGGTCGCGCTGGCCGAACCAGCCCCAGATCGGCTGCCGCAGCCGCTCCTGCAGCTCGCGGCGCACGTAGAGGAAGGCCGGGGCCCCCGGCCCGCCGTTGAGGTACTTGTACGTGCAGCCCACGGCCAGGTCGACGCCGTTGGCCGCCAGGTCGACCGGCACCGCGCCCGCGGCGTGCGACAGGTCCCAGACCACCAGCGCCCCGGCCTCCCGCGCCGTCCGGGTGACCGCGGCGACGTCGGCCAGCGCCCCGGAGCGGTAGGCGACCGCCGACAGGACGACGACGGCGACCCGCTCGTCCAGCGCCGCGGCCAGCACCGCCGGCTCCAGCCCCTCGTCGACGTCGGCGGGCACCTCGCGCACCGTCATCCCGCGCGCCTGCGCCACCCCGGCGACCACGTACCGGTCGGTGGGGAAGTCGTCGGCGGAGCAGACCAGCACGTCGCGGCCCGGCCGGGCGTCCGCGGCGGCCACCAGCAGCTTGTAGAGGTCGACCGTCGTCGAGTCGCCCACCAGCACCTCGCCCGGCCGCGCGCCGAGCACGCCCTCGGCGAGCAGGTCACCGACCCGCGTGGCGGCGCCGACCCACGACGACCACGAGCGCACCAGACCGCGCGCCCACTCCTCCTCCACCACCCGCGCGAGCGCGGCCGGCGTCTCCACCGGCATCCGCCCCAGCGAGTTGCCGTCCAGGTAGAGCAGCCCGTCCTCCCCGGCGCCGGCGAACCGGGCGCGGAACGCGGCCAGGGGATCGGCGGCGTCGAGGGCCTCGGCGGCGGCCCGGGTCAGGTCCACGCCGTCCTGTCTACCGCTCGCCGCTACCGTCGCCGACCGTGACCCAGCTGCACGACCTCACCGCACTGGAGCAGGCGGCCGCCGTCCGGTCGCAGGAGGTGAGCCCCACCGAGCTGGTCGAGCACGCACTGCGCCGGGTCGAGGCCCTCGACGCCGGCCTCGGCGCCTTCCTCACCGTGACCCCGGAGCGCGCGCTGGCCGGGGCCCGCCGCGCCGAGCGCCGGCTGCGCGAGGGCGGCGAGCTGCCGCCGCTGCTCGGCGTCCCGACGGCGGTCAAGGACCTCAACAACACCGCCGGCGTCCGGACGACGTTCGGCAGCACCGTGCTCGCCGACAACGTGCCCACCGTCGACGACGCCGTGGTGACCCGGCTGGCCGAGGCCGGGACGATCAGCATCGGCAAGACGAACACGCCCGAGTTCGGCTTCCCCTGTTACACCGACAACGCACTGGTCGGCCCGGCCCGCTGCCCGTGGGACCCCGGCCGGCTGGCCGGCGGTTCCAGCGGGGGAGCGGCGGTCGCCGTGGCCGCCGGGATGCTGCCGGTCGCGCAGGGCAGCGACGGCGGCGGGTCGATCCGCATCCCGGCCAGCATCAACGGCCTGGTCGGCCTCAAGCCCACCCGCGGCCGGGTGAGCAACGCTCCCCTCGGCGGTGACGTCACCGGGCTGGGTACCAACGGCCCGCTGGCCCGCACCGTGCGCGACGCTGCGGTGCTGCTCGACGCGATGGCCGGGCCGGTGACCGGCGACCCGGCGTGGGCGCCGCCGCTGCCGCCCGGCGAGACCTTCCTCGGCGCTGCCGACCGTCCGGTCGGCCGCCTGCGGATCGGCCGGTACCTGGAGCTGCCCACGGCCGACGCCGGGCTGGAGCCTGCGGTGCAGGCCGCGTTCGACGACGCCGCCCGGCTGCTCGAGCAGCTCGGCCACGAGGTCGAGGACGTGCCGGCCGGGCTGCTGGGCCCCGACGTCCTGACCGCCTTCGAGCGGGTGTGGAGCCTGTCCGGGACGCTGCTGCC
>DATIMX010000087.1:0-7837 GCA_035474935.1 Geodermatophilus sp.
TTGCCGTCGACGGTGCAGCGCGAGGGCACCGGCACCATCGTGTCGCCGTGCGAGCCGAGCGTCAGGGTGCGCACCGAGCCCACCGGGACGCCGAGCTCCTCGGCGACGTTGTTGGTGAACCGGGCGGTGTCGAGCATGCCGGCCTGGCCCATCACCCGGTTCTTGGGGAAGCCGGTGGCCAGCTGGGCCAGCGCGGTCATCTCGTCCAGCGGGTTGGACACCACGATGACCACCGCGTCCGGCGAGGTCTGCGCGATGTTCTCCGCGACCTGGCGCACGATCTTGGCGTTGGTCTCGATGAGGTCCATCCGGCTCATGCCGGGTTTGCGGGGCAGGCCCGCGGTGACGACGACGACGTCGGAGCCCTCGGTGCCCTCGTAGGACCCCCCGCCGACGCCGACGACCTTCGTCTCGAAGCCCTCGATGGGGCGGGACTGGTTCATGTCGAGGGCCAGGCCCTCGGGCTTGCCCTCGACGATGTCGGTGAGCACGACGGTCTCGAAGACGTCGTACTCCGCGAGACGGAGGGCGGTGGTCGAGCCGTAGAACCCGGCACCGACGACGGTCACCTTGCCGTTCCTGGGCTGCTCTGCCATGGCGGCCAACCTATCGCTGGGCGGGGTACCGCGCCCGGTCGGGGTGCGGCCCCCGTGCAGGGTCCCGCCGCGAGCCTGCGAGTGGCGGGGCGAGGGCGGCCACCCTTCAGGGGCCCACCCCGAGCTCGCGAGGGGTGGGGGGAAGGGTGGTCCTCTTTCAGGCGCCCGGGATCGCCAGCGCGAAGGCGGTCAGCGTGATCCCGACGCCGACCAGGAGGACGACGTCCACCGGACGGCTGCGGACGGCGAGGAAGCCGAGCCGGCGCAGGGGGAGCAACAGCCGCAGCACGCCGGCCCCGACCAGGGCCAGGCCGACGACGACCAGCCCCCGCCGCCAGTGCTCGAAGGTGACCATGAGCAGCCCGATGCCCACCGCGAGCAGCACCGCCAGCAGCGGCAGCTGCCGCAGCAGGCCGGCCAGGAACGGCCGGCGGGTGTAGAGCGGTGGGCGAGTCACCCGGTCTCCTGGCTGGCGCTCGTCGGCCGTGCGCCGCGCGTCGCCGTGCCCCTGCGTGACCTCGCGAGCTCGGTCACGATGCCGACAGGACGTCCGCGGCGGCGGCCTGCTCAGCGGCCAGGACGACGTTCTGCAGCAGCATCGCCCGGGTCATCGGGCCCACCCCGCCGGGGTTCGGGGCGACGTGGCCCGCGACCTCGACGACGTCCGGGGCGACGTCCCCGGCGATCTTGCCGTCGACCCGGCTGACGCCCACGTCGAGGACGGCGGCGCCGGGCTTGACGACGTCCTTCGTGACCAGGCCCGGGACTCCGGCGGCAGCGACCACGATGTCGGCGGTGCGCAGGTGCGCGGCCAGGTCGCGGGTGCCGGTGTGGCAGAGCGTCACGGTGGCGTTCTCGGTCCGGCGGGTGAGCAGCAGGCCCAGCGGCCGGCCGACGGTGATGCCGCGGCCGACGACGACGACCTCGGCGCCGGCGATCGGGACGTCGTAGCGGCGCAGGAGCTCCACGATGCCGACCGGCGTGCACGGCAGCGGGCCCGGGACGTTGAGCACCAGCCGGCCGAGGTTGACCGGGTGCAGGCCGTCGGCGTCCTTGGCTGGGTCCATCCGCTCGAGGACGACGCTCTCCTCGATGCCCTTCGGCAGCGGCAGCTGGACGATGTAGCCGGTGCAGGCCGGGTCGGCGTTCAGCTCGTCGACGACGGCGAGGACGTCGTCCTGCGTCGCGGTCGCGGGCAGTTCGCGCTGGATGCTCGCGATGCCGACCTGGGCGCAGTCCGTGTGCTTGGCGTTGACGTACCAGCGGCTGCCGGGGTCGTCGCCGACCAGCAGCGTGCCCAGGCCCGGCCGGTGACCGGCCGCGGTCAGGGCAGCGACCCGCTCGGTGAGCTCGGCGCGGATGGCTGCTGCGGTGGCCTTGCCGTCGAGAGTCGTCGCCTGCACGGCCGACAGTCTGCCGGAGAGGGGTCCGGCACGAGCCACCCCGCCCTAGGCTCGCAGGTGCGGGCGCCTCCCGCGCCCGCTGTTGCGCGAGGAGTGCAGATGAGCGAGCGCGAGCAGTCCCCGGCCCCCGGGACGCGGGGCCCCGGTGACTGGCGGGAACAGACGATCCCCGGCATGCAGCCGGTCGGCGCCCCGGTGGGGGCCGGCGGTCCCGGCTACGCCCCTGGCCCACCTCCGCCGCCCCCGGGGTACGCCCCGCGCCCGGCCCCGGAGTACTCGACCACGCCGGTCCGGGTGCGGCGCCCGGACAGCCTGGCCAGCCTGCTGCTGCTGTTGGCCGGCATCGCCGCGGGGGTCAGCCTGCTGCTGCGCTGGCTCCCGGTGAGCGACCTGACCGGCTGGGACCTGGTCCACCGCGGCTTCGACGATGCCGCCGACGGTGGTGTCGCGGCGCTGTTCGACAACGGGTTCTGGCAGCCGATGGCCGTCGTCCTGGGTGGCGCGGTGCTGTTCCTGCTGGGCCTGCTCGTCGTCCTCCCGGCCCACTCGCACCGCTTCCTCGGGGTGCTGGCGCTGCTGGTCAGCCTGGTCGCCGGAGCCGGGGTCCTGGTGCCGCTCGCCGCCGAGGGCTGGGACCTGGACACCATCGACACCGGGTTCTGGTTCGCCGTGGCCGTCCCGGTGCTCGGCCTGCTCGGCGCGCTGAAGGCCCTGTTCACCGGCCAGCGCTGGAGGTGAGGGGAGGGGGAGCCCGACCGAGAGGCACCCGCAAGGGTGGACCGGTCGAGGAGGCGGAGGGTCTCCCGACCGGGACACGGGTGCGGCTCAACGCAGCCGGGGGACGGCACGTGGCCGCGGTGCGGTCCGGTAGGACCGCGATGTCATTGCACGAGGGCGCCGTGGGCGCGGGCGACCTGGACGGCCTGGACCAGGTCGAGCTGCACGCCGGTCAGCTCGAACGCCCGCCAGTCGACCGCGTCGGTCGAGGCGCCGCGCAGGTCGGCCCCGCGCAGCTTCGCGCCCTGCAGCCGGGCCCGATCGAGGTCGGCACCGGTGAGGTCGGACTCGCGCAGGTCGACGTCGGTCAGGTCGGCCTCCCGGAACCGCTGACCGGCCAGCACCAGCCCGGAGAGGTCGGCGCCGCGCAGCGACGTCCAGCTCCAGTCGCTGTCGGTCGTGGTCATCGGGCGCAGCTGCGCGCCGGGGAACTGCGAGCCGGTGAGCTTGCAGCCGTCCCAGGTGACGTCGAACAGCCGGGCGCGGTCGAAGCGGCAGGAGAGGAACGCCGTCCCCAGGTGCTCGGCACCGCCCATCCGCACCCCGGTGAGCACGCACGAGTCGAAGACGCACCGCTGGGTGACCAGCTCCTCCAGCCCGGCGTCCTCGAACCGGCAGCGGGTGAAGGTGACGCCGTCGAGCTCGGCGCCCCACCAGTCGACCCGGGCGAAGTCGGCCCCCTCGACGACCGCGCCGGCCTCCGGCGGCCGGACGTGCGGCCGCGGCCCCGTGCCGGTCGGCCCCGTCCGGAGGCTCAATGGGCGAAGTGGCGGGTGCCGGTCAGGTAGACCGGGATGCCGGCGGCGGCCGCGGCCGCGACGACCTCCTCGTCGCGCACCGACCCGCCGGGCTGCACGACCGCCCGGACCCCGGCGTCGAGCAGCACCTGGAGGCCGTCGGCGAACGGGAAGAAGGCGTCGGAGGCGGCGACCGAGCCGGCGGCCCGCTCCCCCGCCCGCGCGACGGCCAGCCGAGCGGAGTCCACCCGGTTCACCTGACCCATGCCGACGCCGACCGTGGCCTTGTTGTGGGCCAGGAGGATGGCGTTGCTCTTCACCGCGCGGACCGAGCGCCAGGCGAACACCAGGTCGTCGAGGCCGGCGGCGTCCAGCGGCTCGCCGGTGGCGAGGGTCCAGGTGGTGGGGTCGTCGCCGGGGGCGTCGATGCGGTCGACGCTCTGGACCAGCAGCCCGCCGCTGATCGGGCGCATCTCGGTCGCCGGCCGGGCCACCTCGGCCAGGCGCAGCAGCCGGATGTTCTTCTTCGCGGTGAGCACCTGCAGCGCGTCCTCGGTGAAGGACGGCGCGACGACGACCTCGGTGAACACCTCGGCGACCTGCTCGGCCGTGGTGAGGTCGACCTCGCGGTTGGCCGCGATCACGCCGCCGAAGGCCGAGACCGGGTCGCACGCGTGCGCCTTGCGGTGGGCTGCGGCGATGTCGGTGCCGACGGCGATGCCGCAGGGGTTGGCGTGCTTGATGATCGCCACGCAGGGGTCGGCGTGGTCGTGCGCGGCCCGCCACGCGGCGTCGGTGTCGACGTAGTTGTTGTAGGACATCTGCTTGCCGTGCAGCTGCTCGGCGTGCGCCAACCCGGGCCGGTCGCTGCGGTACAGCGCCGCCCGCTGGTGCGGGTTCTCGCCGTAGCGCAGCACGTCGGCGCGCTGCCAGCCGGCGGCGACCCAGCCCGGGAACCCCGAGTCGTCGTCGGGGGCGACGACGTTGCCCAGCCACGAGGCGACCGCGATGTCGTAGTCGGCGGTGTGCCGGAAGGCCGCGGCGGCCAGCGACTGCCGCTCGGCCAGGGTGAAGCCCCCGGCGGCGACGGCGGCGAGGACGTCGCCGTAGCGGGCCGGGTCGACGACGACGGCCACCGACGGGTGGTTCTTGGCCGACGCGCGGACCATGGCCGGGCCGCCGATGTCGATCTGCTCCACGCACTCGTCCTGGCCGGCACCGGAGGCCACCGTCTCGGTGAACGGGTAGAGGTTGACGACGACGAGGTCGAACGGCGCGATGCCGAGCTCCGCGAGCTGCTGCACGTGCTCGGGCCTGCGGCGGTCGGCCAGGATGCCGGCGTGCACGGCCGGGTGCAGCGTCTTGACCCGCCCGTCCAGGCACTCGGGGAAGCCGGTGACCTGCTCGACCGGCGTGACCGGCACCCCGGCGTCGGCGATCCGTCGGGCGGTCGCGCCGGTGCTCACCAGCTCGACGCCGGCGTCGGCGAGACCGCGGGCCAGTTCCTCGATGCCCGTCTTGTCGTAGACGCCGAGCAGGGCTCTGCGGATGGGCATGCGGACCGGGGTGCGGTCGCTCATCGGGGGTCCTCCGTGGTCTCGGTGCCGAGGCCGGTGACCACGCGCGCCACCGTCTCCACCAGGAGCTCGCGCTCCACGTCCTTGATCCGTTCGTGCAGCCGGGCCTCGTCGTCCCCGGGGAGCACGGGCACCTCCCGCTGGGCGATCACCGGTCCGGTGTCGACGCCGGCGTCCACCCAGTGCACGGTGCTGCCGGTGACGTCGACGCCGGCGGTCAGCGCGTCGCGGACGGCGTGCGCGCCGGGGAAGGCCGGCAGCAGCGCGGGGTGGGTGTTGAGCAGCCGGTCACCGAAGCCGTCGAGCACGGCCGGGCCGACGATCTTCATGAACCCGGCGGAGACGACGAGGTCGGGCCGGTGCGCGGCGATGGCGGCGGCCAGCGCGCGGTCCCAGGCGGCGCGGTCGGGGTGGTCGCGCAGCGCGCAGGTGAAGGCCGGGATGCCGCGGCGCCGGGCGTGCTGGAGCCCCGGGGCGTCGCGGTCGCTGCCGACGGCGACCACGGTGGCCGGGTAGCCCGGGTCCTCCGCGGCGGTCAGCAGCGCCTCGCACAGCGACCCGGTCCCCGAGAGCAGGACGACGACCCGCGCCCGCGCGGAGGTCTCGGCAGCGGGCACGGCAGCGACCCTAACCGGGACCGCCCGCCGCTCCCCGCCCCCCTCGCAACCGGAGGCGACCTCACGGCCCCCTCGCAGGGCCCGCCGCGAGCCTGCGAGCGGTGGGGGGCGAGGGGGTCCTCTTTCAGCCGAGGGTGCGCCAGCGGGTGACCGCGGCCGCGACCGCGGCGGCCACACCGGCCTGCAGCGCCACCGCCAGCCCGGTCGCGACCGGTGGCGCCCCGACGTCGCCCAGCGCGCCGTTGCCGAGCGAGCCGCCGGCGGCCCACGCGAGCAGGCCGCAGGCCAGGCCGAGCAGCACGCCCGACAGCACACCCCACAGCCCGGCGACGACGGAGCCGCCGTCGTCGTCGCGCAGCCGCCGGCCGAGCGTCGCGCCGGCGACCAGGCCGGCGAGCGCCGGCACCACCTGGGAGGCGAAGGCCAGCAGCGGCACCGCCTGGGTGTCGGGCAGCGCGGCCAGCAGCGGCAGCGCCGGCACCGCCCCGAGGGTGACGCCGTGCACGGAGACGAGCGTGCCGCTGCCGACGGCGAAGCCCGGGCCGGCGGCCACGCCGATCGCGGCCGCGGCGGCGTTGGGCAGCAGCAGGACGCCGAGCACCAGGAGCCCGACCGCGCCGGCGCCGGACCCGCCGAGGGACCGCGACAGCGCCGCGTAGCCCCCGGCGTCCGCGGCCAGGGCCACCGCCACCATGAGCAGGCCGAGGGCGACGGCGGTCAGCAGCCCGGCCGCGACCGCGCGCAGCAGTGGCCGCACCGGCCCCGGCGCGGAGTCGAGGAGGTCGTCGAGCAGGCCGGCGTCGCGGGCGGTCCCCCAGCCGACGGCCAGCAGGGCGATCACGGCGCTGCCGATCGCGGACCGCAGCAGGTCGACCTGCGCCCCCGGGGTGGTGACGAGCAGCCCGACGAGCACGGCGAGCAGCGTGTGCGTCCCGACCGCCGCGGCCACGACGGCGGCCAGCGACCGCCCGACGGTGAGGTCGCAGGCGCGGACCACTCCCCGGCCGGCACTGGACAGGCCCCAGGCGACGACGACGGTGAGCAGCAGCGGCGCCAGCACCAGCGGACCGGACCCGAGCGTCAGGCCCCCGCCCTGGGCCAGCAGCCACAGCCGACCGGACAGGCGCGCCGAACCGGCGACGGGCATCCCGCCGGCCGGGTCGAGCGTCTGCACCACCACCGAGGCGAGGCCCACGCCCAGCAAGCCGAGCACGGTGACGGCGGCGGTCGCCGCGGCGGCGAGGACGGGGGCGTGCCACGCGGTGCGGGTGCCCGGGTCCCGCTGCCCGGGCAGGTTCAGTCGGGCGAGCAGGGAGACCACGCCCCCACTGTCCCAAGGCCGGGCCGGGATCGTCGGACCACGCGCCCGGCGGATCCGAGGATCGGCGTGAGGAGGGCTACGCGGACGGGTCGGCCCCCGCGCCCGAGGCGGTCGAGCCGCCCGGCCGGTGGGGATCCCGGTCGCCCTCGGACGGTGGTGTCGTGGAACCCGGTGGGGTCGGCGGGGACTGCTCCGGGGCGGACGGCGCGGCGTACGGCGGCTGCTGCTGGCCGTACGTGGCCGGCTGCCACGGCTGACCGGGCTGCTGGGTGGGCCAGGGCGTGCCAGCGGAGGTCGTACCCGGGCGGCTGTGGGGCTGGCGCAGCAGCGTCAGGACGGCGACCACGACGGCGGCGGCCGCGGTGAGGAAGGTCAGCAGCGCGAAGGGGCTGAACCCGCCCTCGAAGGAGCTCAGCCACTCGGCGAAGGTCAGCAGGAGGGCCAGCGAGGTCAGACCCACGGTGACGAAGCCGCGTGGGAAGGGCAGGCCGAGGTCCACGACGGCGGGCAGCAGGGACCACACCGCGGCGAGGACGAGCAGCACGGCCGCGGTGGTGACGAGGGTGAAGTCGAAGCCGTTGATCGACTCGGAGAACCCGAACCCGAAGTCGAAGGTGAACCACGGCAGCGCCGCGAAGAGCAGGAACGCCACGGCGCAGAGGGTCACCAGCCAGTCGCCCCGGTGCACCCGCGTGCGGTCGAGGCCGACCTGCGGGCCGCTGCGGGCCTGCGGCGCCCACGGCTGCTGGGCCGGGGGCTGCTGCCCGTACGGCTGCCCCCAGGGCGCCTGCTGGCCGTACGCCGGCTGG
>DATIMX010000088.1:0-8302 GCA_035474935.1 Geodermatophilus sp.
CGACACCTCGGTGGCGGTCGCGTGGATGCGCGACAAGGGCGCGGTGCCCTGCACCTACACCGCCGACATCGGCCAGTACGACGAGCCCGACATCAGCTCGGTGCCCGGCCGCGCCACGGCCTACGGCGCCGAGATCGCCCGACTGGTCGACGGCCGCGCGGCGCTGGTCGAGGAGGGCCTGGCGGCCCTGACCTGCGGGGCCTTCCACATCCGCTCCGGCGGGCGCAGCTACTTCAACACCACCCCGCTGGGCCGCGCGGTCACCGGCACCCTGCTGGTGCGCGCCATGCTCGAGGACGACGTCCAGATCTGGGGCGACGGCTCCACCTTCAAGGGCAACGACATCGAGCGGTTCTACCGGTACGGCCTGCTGGCCAACCCCTCGCTGCGGGTCTACAAGCCGTGGCTGGACGCCGACTTCGTCACCGAGCTCGGCGGCCGCAAGGAGATGTCGGAGTGGCTGACCGCGCACGGCCTGCCCTACCGGGACAGCGCGGAGAAGGCCTACTCCACCGACGCCAACATCTGGGGCGCCACCCACGAGGCCAAGGCCCTCGAGCACCTCGACACCGGCGTCGAGATCGTCGAACCGATCATGGGCGTGCGGTTCTGGGACCCGGCGGTCGACATCGAGCCCGAGGACGTGACGATCGGCTTCGAGCAGGGCCGGCCGGTGAAGATCGACGGCAAGACGTTCGACACCGCCGTCGACCTGGTGCTGGCGGCCAACGCGATCGGCGGCCGGCACGGGCTGGGCATGTCCGACCAGATCGAGAACCGCGTCATCGAGGCCAAGAGCCGCGGCATCTACGAGGCCCCCGGCATGGCGCTGCTGCACGCGGCCTACGAGCGGCTGGTCAACGCCATCCACAACGAGGACACCCTCGCCACCTACCACAGCGAGGGCCGGCGCCTGGGCCGGCTCATGTACGAGGGCCGCTGGCTGGACCCGCAGGCGCTGATGCTCCGGGAGGCCCTGCAGCGCTGGGTCGGGACGGCGGTCACCGGCGAGGTCACGCTGCGGCTGCGGCGCGGCGAGGACTACTCGATCCTCGACACCACCGGACCGGCGTTCAGCTACCACCCGGACAAGCTGTCGATGGAGCGCACCGCGGACTCCGCCTTCGGACCGTCGGACCGGATCGGCCAGCTGACCATGCGCAACCTCGACATCGCCGACTCCCGGGCCAAGCTCGAGCAGTACGCGGCCCTCGGCATGGTCGGCAGCGGGCACCCGCAGCTGATCGGCGCCGCGCAGGCGGCCTCGACCGGGCTGATCGGCGCGATGGACGCCGGGGGTGCGGAGGCCATCGCCTCCCGCGGCACGGTCGCCGCCGACGAGCAGCTGCTCGACCGCGCCGCGATGGAGTCCGGCACGGACTGAGGTCGCCCTGCAGGGGCCCATCCCGGGCGTGCGAGGGATGGGGGCAGGGTGGTCCTTCTGCTGCCCCCACCGCTCGTAAGAGGACCCCGTCCTCCCCACCACTCGCAAGCTCGCGGCGGGACCCGGGACGGGGCCGGCGGGGCCCTGCAGGGGGCCGCCGTCTCGCGCCGAAGGGCCGGTTGTCACATCGCGCGGTAGACCGCGTCGGGGACGTCGGTGACGAACATGTGCCCCGGCGCGTGGGTGATCGCGAACGGCGGCCGGGAGGCCATGAGCGCCGCCTGCGGGGTGACCCCGCAGGCCCAGAACACCGGGACGTCGCCGTCGGCGAACTCGACCGGGTCGCCGAAGTCGGGCGCGCCCAGGTCGGCGATGCCCAGGGCCTCGGGCACACCCACGTGTACCGGCGCCCCGTGCACCTGTGGCATCCGCGCGGTCACCTGCACCGCGGCGGCCACCAGCTCGCCGGGCACCGGCCGCATCGACACCACCAGCGGCCCGGACAGCCGACCGGCGGGGCGGCAGGCCCGGTTCGTGCGGTACATCGACACGTTGCGGCCCTGCTCGATGTTGCGCACCGGCACACCCGCGTCCAGCAGCGCGGTCTCGAAGCTGAAGCTGCACCCGATGAGGAAGGCGACCAGGTCGTCGCGCCACAGGTCGACGACGTCGGTCGGCTCGTCGACCAGCTCCCCGTCCCGCCACACCCGGTAGCGCGGCAGGTCGGTGCGCAGGTCCGCCCCCGGCGCCAGCGCGGTGGACGTCGACCCCGCGTCGGTCACGTCGAGCAGGGGCACCGGCTTCGGGTTGCGCTGCCCGAACAGCAGCACGTCGTAGGCCCAGTCCTGCGGGACGACGACGAGGTTGGCCTGCGTGTAGCCGGGCGCCCAGCCCGACGACGGGACGGCCAGGCCGGCGCGGTAGTGCTCACGGGCGGCCGCGGGGTCGGCGGCGGGCAGTGTGGCGGTCACGGGGTCCTCCTCGGTCGGTCGCGAGAGGCTCTGCGTCCATCGTCCCCAACGGAGAGCGCCGAGGAACAGTCCGCCGGCCCTCTCGCCGCATCGTCCGGAGCCTCTGTGGTCCATGTCCCACGGTCCGGCCCGGCGGGGTGTCCGAGCCGCCGGGACGGGTAACGGCGATCCCACGGACCGGGAGCACCCACCGACCGGGAGCAGCAGCCATGGCATCCGAACCGACCAGGGCCCAGGGCGCCCCGACCGCGACGGCTCCGACGAGCAGCCGCATGGCCGCGGGCACGCGCTCGACCCTGCTCGGCGCGATGTTCCTCATGGCCACCTCGGCCATCGGCCCCGGCTTCATCACCCAGACGACGGCGTTCACGGTCCAGCTGGGCGCCGCGTTCGCCTTCGCCATCGCCGTCTCGATCGTCATCGACATCGCGCTGCAGCTGAACGTGTGGCGGGTGATCGGGGTCAGCGGCCGGCGGGCCCAGGAGCTGGGCAACCTCGTCGCCCCCGGCCTCGGCTGGGTGATGGCCGCCTTCCTGCTCATCGGCGGGCTGGTGTTCAACATCGGCAACGTCGCCGGCGCGGGCCTCGGCTTCGACGCGATGATCGGGCTGGACCCGAGGATCGGCGGCGCGATCTCCGCCGCCATCGCCATCGGCATCTTCCTCAGCCGCCGGGCGGGGGTCGCGGTCGACCGGATCGTCGTCGTCCTCGGCCTGGTGATGATCGTCCTCACCGCCTACATCGCGATCACCTCGGGCCCGCCGGTGGGCGAGGCGCTGCGCAACGTCGTCCTCCCCGAGGAGGTCTCCTTCCTGGCGATCACCACGCTGGTCGGCGGCACGATCGGCGGCTACATCGTCTACGCCGGCGCCCACCGGCTGCTCGACTCCGGCGTCTCCGGCCGGGAACACGTCCGCGACATCACCCGCGGCTCGGTCACCGGGATCGTGATCACCGGGATCATGCGGGTCGTCCTCTTCCTCGCCATCCTGGGCGTGGTGGCCGGTGGCGCCGATCTCGGCACCGAGAACCAGGCGGCCACCGCCTTCCAGATCGCCGCGGGCGAGGTCGGGTTGCGGGTCTTCGGCGTCGTGCTGTGGGCCGCGGCGATCACCAGCGTCATCGGCGCCTCCTACACGACGATCTCCTTCATCACCTCCCGCACCCGCACCAGCGACCGCACCCGCACGCTGCTGGTCGTCGGCTTCATCGCCGTGACCACGCTGGCGTTCCTGCTCATCGGCGCGGCGCCGACCACGCTGCTGGTCTTCGCCGGCGCGTTCAACGGGCTGCTGCTGCCGATCGGGATCGCGGTGATCCTCTGGGTGGCCACCCGCCGGTCGGACCTCCTGCACGGGTACCGCTACCCGCGCTGGCTGCTCGTGGTCGGCTGGGCGGCGTGGCTGCTGACGCTCTACCTGGCGATCAACTCGATCCGCCCCGTGATCGCGCTGTTCTCGTGAGGGAGGCTGTCGGGATGGACCTCAACTCCGACCTCGGCGAGGGCTTCGGCCAGTGGCGGCTGGGGGACGACGAGGCGCTGCTGGACGTCGTCACCAGCGCCAACGTGGCCTGCGGCTTCCACGCGAGCGACCCGTCGATCATGTACCGGGTCTGCGCGCGGGCCGCGGAGACCGGCGTCGCGATCGGCGCCCAGGTGGGCTACCGCGACCTCGCCGGCTTCGGCCGTCGCTTCATCGACGTGGAGCCGGACGAGCTGACCGCCGACGTGCTCTACCAGATCGGCGCGCTCGAGGCGTTCGCCAAGGTCGCCGGCTCCCGGGTGCGCTACGTCAAACCGCACGGCGCGCTCTACAACACGATCGTCCACCACGAGGAGCAGGCGGCGGCGGTGGTGCGGGCGGTGATCGAGTACGACCGCGAGCTGCCGGTGCTCGGGCTGCCCGGGTCGGCCTGGCTGCGGCTCGCCGACGAGGCCGGGCTGACGACGGTGGCCGAGGCGTTCGCCGACCGCGAGTACACCCCCGAGGGCACGCTGGTCTCCCGCCGGCTGCCCGGCGCGGTGCTGCACGACCCCGACGAGATCGCCCGCCGCTGCGTCGCGATGGCCACCGGCGAGCCGGTCACCGACGTCGAGGGCGGCCTGCTGCGGCTGGCGCCGGACTCGATCTGCGTCCACGGCGACACCCCCGGCGCGGTGGCGATCGCCCGGCAGGTGCGCGAGGCCCTCACCGCGGCCGGGATCTCGCTGGCGCCGTTCGCCGCCTGATGCGCGTCCTGCCCAGCGGGTCGACCGCGCTGCTGGTCGAGCTCGACGGCCTCGACGAGGTCCTCGGGCTGTACGCCGCGCTCACGGCCGAGCCGGTCGAGGGGGTGGTGGACGTCGTCCCCGCGGCGCGCACCGTGCTGCTGGTCACCGACCCCGCGGTGACCGGCCTCGCGGCCGTGGAGCAGGCGGTGCGGCGGACGACGCCCCGCTCCGGCCGTCGGGACGGTGGGGAGCTGGTCGAGCTGCCGGTCGTCTACGACGGCGCCGACCTGGCCGACGTCGCCGCGCACCTGGGCGTGGACCCAGGCGATGTGGTGCGCCGGCACACCGGCACGGAGTGGACCGTCGCCTTCTGCGGCTTCGCCCCCGGCTTCGGCTACCTCACCCCCGACGGCGAGCCGTGGCACATCCCGCGCCGGGCCAGCCCGCGGACCAAGGTGCCGCCCGGCTCGGTGGCCCTGGCCGGCGAGTTCAGCGGCGTCTACCCGCGGGAGTCACCGGGCGGCTGGCAGCTCATCGGCCGCACCGACGTCGCCGTCTTCGACGTCGACCGCGAGCCGGCGGCGCTGCTGCGCCCCGGCGTCCGGGTCCGCTTCACGGAGGTCCCGTGACCGGCCGCGCCACGTCGCAGGACGGAGCGACGCGTTCCCTCACCGTGCTGGCGACCGGCCCGCTCACCACCGTCCAGGACGGCGGCCGGCCCGGGCAGGGCGCGCTCGGCATCGGCCGTTCCGGCGCCTGCGACCGGGCCGCCGCGCGGCTGGCCAACCGACTGGTGGGCAACGGCCCGGACGCCGCCGTGCTCGAGGTGACCCTCGGCGGGCTGGTGCTGCGGGCGGGCGCGGACCTGGTCGTGGCCACGACCGGCGCCCGGTGCTCCGGCGCGCACAACGCCCCGACGGCGCTGAGGGCCGGGCGCGAGCTGCGGCTGGGCCTGCCGCCGACGGGGCTGCGCACCTACGTCGCCGTCCGCGGCGGGATCGCCGTCGAGCCGGTGCTCGGTAGCCGCTCGACCGACCTGCTCTCCGGCCTCGGCCCGTCGGCGCTCTCCGCCGGCGACGTGCTGCCCGTCGGCGAGCCCACGGGACCGATGCCGGGGGTCGACCTCGCGCCGGTGCCCGACCCGCCCGGCGGCGAGGTGACGGTGCGGGTGCTGCCCGGCCCGCGCGCCGACTGGTTCCCTCCCGAAGCCTCGGCCGTCCTGACCGGGACCGCGTGGGAGGTGACCGGTGAGAGCAACCGGATCGGGCTGCGGCTGGCCGGCGTCGCGCTGGAGCGGTCGCGGACCGGCGAGCTGGCCAGCGAGGGCATGGTGCGCGGCGCGCTGCAGGTGCCGCCGTCCGGGCAGCCGGTGCTCTTCCTGGCCGACGCCCCCGTGACCGGCGGCTACCCGGTCATCGGCTACGTCCAGGACGCCGACGTCGACCGCTGCGGCCAGCTCCGCCCGGGCCAGACGCTGCGCTTCCGCGGCGCCGTCGTCCCCCGCTGAGCACGGCTGCCGGCTGGTCGGCGGGTACGGCGTCGCCCGGACGCCGCCCCACCGGCTGGTCCGCTCGAGGTGTCACCGAGCGGCTCGGTCGCGCAGGTGCTCCGCGACCACCGGTGCGAGCACGTCGGGCGGTACGACGTGGCCGTGCCCCTCGATCACGTGGGAACGGCCCTCGGGCAGGAGGTGTGCCAGCCGCCGGCTCACCTCCCTCATGAACCGCGGGCTCTCGCCACCCACCAGGACGACGCCGGGCCGAGCAACTCGGGCCGCGACGTCCTCGGGGATGGAGCCACCGCTCTCGATGTCGCCCATCACCGCTGAGTCGTACGCGAGGGTGGGCGCCAGCGCGGTCAACTCCGCCCACCTGTCCGTCCCCCGCATCCCGTCGATCACCTCGTCCGGCATCCCGGTGAGGCGGCAGAAGGTCTCGAGCGCCTCGGCCCTCCTGTCCTGCGCGAGCAGGCTGCGGATGGTGTGTCCGTAGCGGCGCGCTTCGTCCCGCGAGGACTCGTCGTCGGGTGAGTAGGGCGGATCGTGCAGGACGAACTCGTCGACGGGCAGGCCGGCAGCGACGGCACGCAGCACCAGGCCGGCGCCCGAGGAGTGCCCGTAGAGGTGGGCCGGGCCGCCGACCCGGTCGATCACCGCGGCGATGTCCTCGATCTCGCGATCGACGGCATACGGGAGCGTGTCGCCGCTGTCGCCGCGACCTCGCCGGTCGTAGTTGACGGTCGTGAAGTGCTCGCCGAGCGCCCGGGCCGTCGGACGCATCAGGGCGCGGTCGCACGTGGCACCACAGACCACGATCAGCAGCGGGCCGGCGCCGAAGACCTCGTAGGCGATGGAGGTGCCGTCAGCGGAGGTGACCGTCTCGTACGTCATGCAAGTTGGACCGGAGAGCGACCGACGGGTCATCGGTCTCCGCAGCGGCCTCCTGTCCCGTCGCAGCCCGTCGTCCCACGGGCACCGCGTCGCTGTCCGTCGTCCTCCCCTCGGGCTGCACCGACGGGCGTGGTCCGGTACTCGCGCCGGCGCTAGCGTGCACGAGTGGGTGTCGAGATCGAGCCGGCGACGAGGACCCGGTTCGACGACGTCGCAACGATGCTCGGTCCCAGGAACCCGACCTCCAACGTGTGCTGGTGTCTCAGCCACCGACTCGACTCGAGGACCAACCGGGAGCTCGTCGGACCGGCACGCCGCGAGTACGTCCGCGAACTGACCGGCCGGCCGATCGCCCCGGGAGTGCTCGCGTACGACGGAGGCGAGGTGGTCGGCTGGGCCGCGGTCGCGCCGCGGGCGGACCTGCCCTTCGAGCGCTCCAGGAAGATCCCCCACGTCGACGACCTGCCCGTGTGGTCCCTGTGGTGCATCCGCGTGCGTCCGGGTCGTCGCGGCAGGGGTATCGCGCACGCGCTCGTCCGCGGGGCGGTGGACTACGCCGCGTCCCAGGGCGCTCCTGCCGTCGAGGGGTACCCGGCTGACAACAGGGGCCGGAGAGTCGACCCGACCATGGCCTACGTCGGCACCCGGAGCCTGTTCGAGGAGGCCGGGTTCACCAAGGCCGCGGACACCGACGCTGTCGCTGGCGGGTTCCCGCGGGTCCTGATGCGCCGCGTTCTCCCCTGAGCCCGTGCCCCGTGCGCGGGAGCACTCGCTCGTGGAGGTGCCTCGTGTCCCTGGACGGCCGACTCCGGAGCACCTCGCGGGGGTGGCGACCCGGTGTCGTCAGACTGAGCCGATGACGGGGACGACCTCGCGGGTCCAGACGCTGGGTGGCCCGGCGCTGTTCGTCCTGCTGTGGAGCACCGGTTTCGTCGGCGCCAAGTTCGGGCTGCCCTACGCCGAGCCCTTCACCTTCCTCAGCCTGCGCCTGGGCGTCGCCGCGGCCCTGCTCGGCGTCCTCGCCGTCGCGCTGCGCTCGGCCGCCATGGCCTCCCGCCCGCAGTACGGCCGCGCCTCGATCGCCGGGCTGCTGCTCCACGGCGGATACCTGGGCGGCGTCTTCTACGGCATCTCGCTGGGTGTGCCCGCGGGGGTGTCGGCGGTGATCGTGAGCCTGCAACCGGTGCTCACCGCCGTCCTGGCCACGCGGGTGCTCGGCGAGCGGCCCACGGCGCGCCAGTGGCTCGGGCTGGCGCTCGGCGTCGCGGGCGTCGCGCTGGTCGTCGGCCCGGGTGTCGCCGACGCCGACTCGGCCCAGCCGCTCCCCGTGGCCGGTCTCGTCGCGT
>DATIMX010000089.1:0-8861 GCA_035474935.1 Geodermatophilus sp.
CTGCTGTTCCTCGACGGCTCGCACACCGAGGAGTCCGCCCGCCGCGACCAGGACGCCTGGGTGGCCAAGCTGGCCGTCGGCGGCACGCTGGCCATCCACGACGTCTTCCCCGACCCGGCCGACGGCGGTCAGGCGCCCTACGGCGTCTACACGCGGGTGATGGCCTCGGGCGACTTCGAGGAGCTGCCCGGCACCGGCTCGCTGCGGCTGCTGCGCAGGCTGCGGTGAAGGATCCGCTGCTGGCCGAGCGGGACGCGGCACGGGCGCAGATCGCGGCGCTCACGCGGGAGTTCGACCAGGTCGTCGACGCCTCGAGGCAGTCCAACGCCGACGACGAGCACGATCCCGAGGGGGCGACGATCGCCTTCGAGCGGCAGCAGGTGGCCGCCCTGCTGGAGTCGGCGCAGCGCCGGCTGGCCGATGTCGAGGCGGCCCTGGAGCGGCGGGCGGCCGGCGGTTACGGCATCTGCCAGACCTGCGGCCGGCCGATCGCTCCCGAGCGGCTGGCCGCCCGCCCCGCCGCGCGCACCTGCATCGACTGCGCCCGCTGAAGGGGCCGCTCTGCTGGTCGAGATCGCGCGATCTCGGACGCCGGAGCGGGTGCACGCGTGCGAGATCGCGCGATCTCGACGGAGAGCTCCTTCAGCTCACGTAGCGGCGGGCCGTGGACGTCCGCTGGGCGTGCTCGAGCGCGGCGAAGCGGGCCTCGGCATGCGGAGGCAGCACCCGCCGCTCCCGCAGCACCCAGGGGACGCCGCGGGCGGCCGCCCACAGGCCCTGGGCGGTCACCCGGTCGCGGGGCAGGGTGCGCAGCAGGTGCACGGTGCGGCTCAGCGCCGGGCGGACGGGACGGCGCAGCCACGTCGTCCAGAGGGTGTTGCGGATGCCGTCACGACGCCGACGGTGCGAGTCGCGCGCCTTCGACGCCTGGTGGTGCACCGTCAGCGCGGGCAGGTAGCACAGCTCCCACCCGGCGGCGGCCAGGTCGCCGGCCATCAGCTCCTCCTCGCCGCCCAGCCACAGCCGCTCGCAGAAGCCGCCGACCTCGGTGAAGGCCTCCCGGCGCAGCACCGAGGCACCGGCGAGGAAGGAGCCCAGCGCCGGCCCGGGCAGCCAGCCGGCGCCGCGGACGGGGGAGTCGCGCAGCTCGGGCACGATGGGGTCCTCACGCCCGCCCGGCTCGACGAGGATGCGCGCGGTCACCACCGCCAGGCGCGGGTGCGCGTCGAGCACGTCGGCCGCGGTGCGCAGCGACCCCGGGTCCCACCAGGTGTCGTCGTCGCAGAAGGCGACGTAGGGGGTGTCCACCCGGGCCACGCCGACGTTGCGGCCGATCGCGCCGAGGTTCTCCGGGCTCGCGACCAGCTCCACCTGCGGGAAGCGCTCGGCGACCGCCACCGCCGTCCCGTCGGTGGAGCCGTTGTCGACGACGACGACGTGCGGCTGCTCTGGCAGCGCGACCAGCCGGGAGAGCGCCAGCAGCACCTCGTCGCGGCGCTGGTGGGTGATGACGACGACCGACACCCGCGGGTCTGGTCGGCCCTCCTGCAGAGTCCCGCCGCGAGCTGGCGAGTGGTGGGGGGCAAGAGGGTCCTCTTTCTGCGGCCGGGCCTGGGTAGCCGTCATGCCGCGGCCCCGGCCTCGGCCAGCACGCGCAGGTCGGCGCGCACGCGCTCCGGGACCACCCGGCGGCGGCGCAACGCGGCCGGCACCTCCGGCAGCGCGCGCAGCAGCCCGCGGCGCTCCGGCGCCCCGGTGCGCAGCGCCCGCAGCACGAGCCCGGCCACCTGGGACCACGGACGGCGCATCACCGCGGTGAGCAGCCGGCTGCGCCAGATCGCCGTCCGCCGGCCCTCCGGTGCCGACCGCCGCGGCGACGGGTGGTGGTGCACGGTCACCGAGTCGACGTAGGCGATGCCCCAGCCGGCGGCGGCCAGGTCGAGCGAGAGCCGCTCCTCCTCGCCGGGGAAGCGGACCACGGGGTCGAAACCGCCGACGGCGCGGAAGGCCTCGGTGCGCACCATCGCGCCGCAGGCGATGAACCCGAGCAGCGCCGGGCCGGGCAGGTCGTCCGGCGTACCCAGCGGGCTGCGCGCCAGCTCGGTGCAGAACGAGTCCAGCCGCTCCTCGGGGCCGACCAGGATCCGCGCGTTGAGCACCGCCAGGCGCGGGTGCGCGCGCATGACCTCCACCGCGCGGGCCAGGTCGCCCGGAGCCCACCACGAGTCGTCGTCGGCGATGGCCACGAACTCGGTGCCGGCCCGCTCGACGCCGAGCGTGCGCGCGTAGGACCCGACGTTGCGTTCCAGCGGGACGACGGTGACCTCGGGCAGGGCCGCCCGCACCGCCTCGACGGTGCCGTCGGTGGAGGCGTTGTCCACCAGCACCACCGGCGCCTCGTGGCGCGGCAGCGTGCGCAGGAGGTCCTCGCGGCGGTTCTGGCTCATGACGACGACGGCCACGTCGCCAGGGAGGGGGTCGCCGGGGCGGGGAGGGCTGCTCACGGCAGCACCCTGCCCGCGCCGCCGGGCAGCCAATCCGCGGTCTCCTGTGAGCCTGCCGTCCCGGACGGCGGCAGCAGGTCCGGGTCGGTGAACAGGCCGGACGCCGCGGTCGCGCCGGAGAGGGCGTCGGCGGCGAGGACGACGGCCGCCGCGGTCCACGTCGTCCGCTCGACCGGCCAGCGGGCGTCGTCGGGGTAGACGTAGCCGGTCCAGTAGGAGCCGTCGTCGGCCCGCAGGTGCTGCATGGCGGCCACCTGTTCCAGCGCGGCCTCCGGCCGGCCGGCGGCGGCCAGCGCGAGCGCCAGCTCGCAGGTCTCCGCGCCGGTGACCCACGGCCGGTCGGCGACGCAGCGCGCGCCCAGCCCGGGGACGACGAAGCGGTCCCAGTCGGCCGCGAGCCGGGTGTCGGCCTCCTCGCCGGTGACCGCGCCGCCGAGCACCGGGTAGTACCAGTCCATCGAGTAGCGCGACCGGTCGGCGAACGCGTCGGGCCGGGTGCGCAGCGCGGTGCCCAGGTCGGTGGCGGCGAGCTCCCAGTCCGGCTGGGGCTCGCCCGTCAGGCCGGCCAGCGCGACCCCGCAGCGCAGCGCCTGGAACAGGCTGGCGTTGCCGGTGAGCAGCGCGGTGTCGTCGGCGGTGCCGTCGGGGCGCAGCGCCCAGCCGACCGCGCCGCCGGGCAGCTGCATGCGGGTGACCAGGTCCAGGCCGCGGCGCACGGCCGGCCACAGCGTGGCGACCAGCGACTCGTCGCGGGTGAGCAGCCAGCTGTGCCAGGCCCCGACCGCGAGGTAGCCGGCGTGGTTGCTCTCCGCGGCGGGGGAGGTCTCCGCGCCGTCCCGGTACTCCGACGCCCACGAGCCGTCCGGCCGCTGCCGGCGGGCCAGCCAGCGGTAGGCCGCCCGCGCCCGCGCGTGCTCGCCGCCGACGTCGAGGGCCATCGCGGCCTCGACCATGTCCCAGGGGTCCAGCCGGCCGCCGCGGAACCAGGGCAGCGCGCCGTCGGACGCCTGCTCGGCGGCGATCGCCGCCACCGTGGCGCGCACCTGCTCACCGCTCAGCACGCCGGGCAGCTCGGGGAGCTCAGACAGCGGTCGCCTCCAGCTCGGTCTCGCGCGCCGTCGCCGCTCCCGCCGGCTTCTCCGCGTAGACGACCAGGCTCTTGCCGATCAGCGGGTCCAGCAGCCGCTCGGCGAACCGGGTCGGCCACGGCCGCTGCGTCAGGTCCCACACCAGCAGCCGGCGGTAGGCGCGGACGGCGGCGCTGTCGCGGTCCACGCCGATGGCGCACTTGAGCCACCAGAACGGTGCGTGCAGCGCGTGCGCGTGGTGCTGGGCGCCGGGGACCAGGCCGGCGGCGGACAGCCGGGCGCGCAGCACGTCGCCGCGGTAGATGCGGACGTGGCCGCCCTCGTTGGCGTGGTAGGCGTCCGACAGCGCCCAGCACACCCGCTCCGGCCCGTACCGCGGCACCGTCACCGCGACCGTGCCGCCCGGCGCGAGCACGCGGGCGATCTCGGCCATCGCGGTCGCGTCGTCGGGGATGTGCTCGAGCACCTCCGACCCGATCACCCGGTCGACGCTCCCGTCGGGGAAGGGCAGCGCCAGCAGGTCGGCGCGCACCACCTCGTAGCGCGCACCCGCCGGGGCCTCGCCGGCCTCGGCGATGGCGCCCAGCCAGCGCTTCGTCGTCTCGACCTCGGACGTGCCCCAGTCGACGGCGACCACCCGGGCGCCCCGCCGGTAGGCCTCGAACGCGTGCCGGCCCTCGCCGCAGCCCAGGTCCAGGACGGTCATCCCCGGCCGCAGGTCCAGCCGGTCGTAGTCCACGGTCAGCACGGTGTCCCCGGTGCGACTCCGGACTCGATCCGCTCCTCGATCGCCGGCGCTCCCTCGTCCGTCGTCCTCACCGGCGCGCCTTCCGTTCCAGCACCTCGCGGTACCACTCCGCCGTCCGTTCGGCGGTCGACCGCCAGGTGTAGGAGGCCAGCACCCGGCGCCGTCCGGCCCGGCCCAGCTGGTCGGCCAGGGACGGCGAGTCGAGGACCAGCTGCAGGGCCGCGGTGAGCTCGCCGACGTCCCCGGCCCGCACCCGCAGACCGGCCTTGCTGCCCACCACCTCGGGCAGCGCCCCGGCGTCGGTGGTGACCAGCGCGGTGCCGCAGGCCATGGCCTCGATCGCCGGCAACGAGAAGCCCTCGTACAGCGAGGGGATGGCGACGACGGCGGCGCTCTGCAGCAGCCGGACCAGGTCCGCCTCGGGCAGCGGGCCGGTGAAGCGGACGGCGTCGCGCAGCGCCAGCCGGTCGAGGGCCGCCTCGGCCGGCCCGCCGGGCCGCGCGCTGCCGATGACGGTGAGCCGCACCGGCCGCTCGGTGCGCAGCTTCGCGACCGCCTCGAGCAGGTGCACCAGCCCCTTGAGCGGGACGTCGGCGCTGGTGGTGACGACGATCGAGCAGGGGTCGCGCGGCCGGTCGGCCGGCGGCGGGGTGAAGACGTCGGGGTCGATGCCCACCGGGACGACCCGGATGGCATCCGCCGGGACGCCGAGGTGGGTCTCGATGTCGCGGCGGGAGTTCTCCGAGACGGTGGTGACGCCGTCCAGCTGCGGGGCGACGCGGGCCTGCATGCGGGTGAAGCCGTACCAGCGGCGCAGGGTGAGCCGGCGGCGCAGCGAGGGGGCGGCGGCCAGCTCCAGGTCCCGGTCGATGGCCACCGGGTGGTGCACGGTGGCCACGGTCGGCACGCCGGCGCGGGTGAGCCGCAGCAGGCCCGAGCCCAGGCACTGGTTGTCGTGCACGAGATCGAAGAGCGGTGACTGGGGGAGCAGCAGCCGGGCCGCGCGCAGGCTGAAGGTGAGCGGCTCGGGGAAGCCGGCCGTGCACATCGTGGCGTACTCGAGCAGGTCGATCCGGTCGCGGAACTCCGACGGGCGCGGGGTGCGGAACGGGTCGGGCTCCCGGTAGAGGTCCAGGCTCGGCACGCGGACGAGCGGCACCCCGTCGTCCAGCTCGGGGTCTGGCTGGCCGCTGAACACGGTCACCCCGTGGCCGAGGTCGGTGAGCTCGCGGGAGAGCGCCCGGACGTAGACGCCCTGGCCACCGCTGTGCGGCTTGCTGCGGTAGGACAGCAGTGCGATGCGCAGCGGCCGTCCCATGGTCGGCGACTCTAGTCAGCCTCTGTCCCCGGCCGTTCCGGGGAGCCCCGTGCTGCGGCGCCGCCCGGGTGCCTGACAGGGTGGCCGCATGCTGCGTCACGTCGTCCTCTTCACCTGGTCCGACGACGCCGACGAGGAGCGCCGGGAGCAGACCCTGGCCGCCCTGCGCCGGCTGCCCGAGGAGGTGGGCGGGATGACCTCCTTCGCGGTCGGCCCGGACGCCGGGCTGCGCGAGGGCAACGCGCACACCGCCCTGGTCGCCGACTTCCCCGACGTCGAGGCCTGGCGGCGCTACGCCGACGATCCGGTGCACCTGCAGGTCATCGCCGACCACGTGAAGCCGATCCTCGCCGCGCGCAGCGCCGTGCAGTACGAGGTCTGAGAAAGGACCCCCTCCTCCCCACCCCTCGCAGGCTCGGGGCGGTGCCCTGGAGGGGGCCGCCTCCTGCCCCCCACGCCTCGCACGCTCGGCGCGGGACCCTGAAGGGTGGCCGTTCCCTCACCTCACCTGGCCGGCGGGACCCTGCATGAGTCCGTCGCGTAGCCGCCGCACCGCCCGGCACGGGGTTACCGTCGGCGGCATGACGAAGGACCCCGTCCTCCCCACCCCTCGCAGGCTCGGGGCGGTGCCCTGGACGGGGCCGCCCCTTGCCCCCCGCCCCTCGCGAGCTCGCGGCGGGACCCTGCAGGGGGGCCGGCGCGCTCGCCGCACCACCCTGCTCGCCACGGGCCTGGTCGCCGGTGCGGTCCTGACCGGCTGCGCCTCGGGCGCCGACGTCCGGGAGGCCGCGGCCACCGGGACGCCGTCGCCGTCCGCCGAGGCCGCCGCGGCGACTCCCTCCGGCGCCGACCTGGCCGCCGGACTGCTGCCCGCCGACGCGTTCGGCGCCGACGCGCGGGTCGTCCCGGTGTCCGGGGAGCAGCTGTCCCGGAGCGCGCCGGCCGGGATGGGCTCGCCGGCCGACGTCGAGGTCACGCCCGAGTCGTGCACGGCGGTCCTGCAGGCACTGCCGGTGCAGCAGCCGCCCGCCGCGGAGGACCTCGCCGCGCAGGTCGCCGTCCAGGGGACGACGTACACCGCCGAGCTGCTGGCCGTGGCCGGGCCCGCGGCCGAGCTCGTCGGCCGGGTGCCCGAGCTGGTCGCCCAGTGCCCGCAGGTGACGGTCAGCTCGCCCGAGCACGGCAGCGCCACGGTCGACCTGGCGACGTTCGACGTGCCCGACCTCGGCGACGCCGCGGTGGGGGTGTCGGTGGAGGTCGTGGCCACGGAGCCCGGCGGCGCCCAGCGGGAGGCCTCCGGACTGGTCGGGCTGGTGCGGGACGGGGACCGGGTGGTCGCGCTCGCGACCGGCGACCGGGAGGGTGCCGAGGCCGACCGTGCGGCCTTCACCGCGCTGCTCGAGCAGGCGTACGACGTGCAGACCTCCCTGGGGTGATCAAGGACCCCGTCCTCCCCACCCCTCGCTAGCTCGGGGCGGTGCCCTGGACGGGGCCGGGCCCGTCCACAGTCGTCCGGCCGGTCCACAGATCTCCCCGCGAGGCCGCTCGGGGCGGGCACGGCGGCCAGGGTCGGGCGCATGGACGACCCCACACGCCCCCTGGTGTCCCTCTCCGACTCCGCGGACATCGCCGCCGCGCTGCCCTACCTCGTCGGGTTCCACCCGCACGAGTCGGTCGTGCTGGTCGCGCTCGGCGGGCCGACCGGCAACCGCGTGGGCCTCACCGTGCGTGCCGACCTGCCGGCCCGGTCGGCCTCGGCCGCGGTGGTTGCCGCCCTGGTCCGCAGCGTCGCCACCGACGACCCCGCCGGCGTCGTCGTCGCGGTCGTCTCCGAGGCACCCGACGAGCGCGCGTCGCTGCCCGGTGGCGACGCGTTCGCCGGCCTGCCGCACCGCGACGTCGTGCACGACGCCGTCGTCGCCCTGGCCGGGCTGGACATCCCGGTGCGCGACACCCTGCTGGTGCGGGGCGGCCGCTGGTGGTCCTACGACTGCCCCGAGCCCTGCTGCGCCCCGGGGGCCGGTGCGCCGCTGCCCGGCGGCGTCTCCCCGCTCGCGGCCGCCTCGGCCGCCGCCGGCCAGGTCCTCGCCCCGGACCGTGCGGCGCTCGAGGCGCGGATCGCGCCGCTCGACGGCCCGGCCCGCGCCGCGATGGAGGCGGCAACCTGGCGGTTGGTGGACCGCCGCGCCCGCGCGGCGCGGACCGACCCGGACGCCGAGGCCCGCCGCTCCTGGGACGCCGTGCTGCAGGCCGTCCGGCGGTGCCGTCCGCCCGAGGCCGGCCGGCTGCCCGACCGCGAGGTGGCCGGTGTGCTGTGGGCGCTGGCCGACGTCCGGGTGCGCGACCGGGCGCTCACCCTCGCCCTGGGGGACGACGCCGCCGCGGCCGAGCTGCTGTGGACCGAGTGCACCCGCCGGGCCCCGGCCCCGCTGGACGCCGCCCCGGCCACGCTGCTGGCGGTCAGTGCGTGGCTGCGCGGGGACGGCGCCATGGCCAACGTCGCCCTGGAGCGGGCGCTGGACAGCCGCCCGACCTACACGCTGGCGAGGCTGCTGGCCGACGGGCTGGCCGCCTGCCTGCCGCCGACCGAGCTGCGCGCGATGCTGGCCGAGGGAGCCGCCGACCCCGACGAGGTCTGGGCCGCCGGATGATCGACGGTCCGGTCGCTGCGATCGGGGACGGGGTCCTCCGTCAGAGCAGGTCGGGGCGCTGCCACTCCTGGCCGTGCACGTGCTCGGACAGGAAGGCCAGCACCGTCTCGTACCAGACCTGCGCGTTGCCCGGGGTGAGCACCCAGTGGTTCTCGTCGGGGAAGTACAGGAACTTCGACGGGACGCCGCGCTTCTGCAGGTCGTACCAGAGCCGCAGTCCCTCGCCGATCGGGACGCGGTAGTCCTTGTCGCCGTGGATGACCAGCATGGGCGTCCGGATGGCGTCGGCGTAGCGGTGCGGGGAGTTCTGCTCGTAGCGCTCCGGCCGGCGCAGCGGGTCGCCCCACTCCTTCTCCCAGTAGTACGCCGCGTCGGTCGTGCCGGTGAAGGAGTCGAGGTCCCAGAGGCTGGCGTGGGTGACGATCGCGCGGAACCGGTCGGTCTGCGTCGCGACCCAGTTGGCCATGTAGCCACCGAAGGAGCCGCCCATCGCGGCGGTGCGGGAGGCGTCGATGTCGGGGCGCTCCTCCGCCGCGTCGACGGCGGCCATCA
>DATIMX010000090.1:0-5181 GCA_035474935.1 Geodermatophilus sp.
CGCCGTGGGAACTACGGTGCCCCCGTGCCTGGAACGCCTCCCGACACCCAGCATCGCCCCGTCCCCGACCCCGCGGCGCGGGAGGACGTGCGGGGCGCCCGCGCCGTCCCCGCCGACCGGTCGGTGCGGACGGCGCGCGCCGCGGTGCCCGAGGGGGCCGTCGAGGTCCGGCGCAGCAGCAGGCGGAGGCGGACGGTGACCGCCTACCGGGAGTCCGGGCGCACGGTGGTGCTGATCCCGGCGGCGTTCAGCCGAGCCGAGGAGCGGCGCTGGGTGGCGCAGATGGTCGCCAAGCTGCAGACCCGCGAGGAGCGGCGGCGGCGGTCCCTCGGCGGGGACGACGAGCTGATGGCCCGCGCGCAGGCGCTGTCGGCGGCCCACCTCGACGGGGTGCCGCAGCCGGCCAGTGTGCGGTGGGTGGACAACCAGAACCGCCGCTGGGGGTCGTGCACGCCCGCCGACCGCTCCATCCGGCTCTCCAGCCGGCTGCGCGCGATGCCCGAGTACGTCGTCGACTACGTCCTCGTGCACGAGCTGGCGCACCTGGTGGAGCCGAGCCACGACACACGCTTCTGGTCCCTGGTCGCGCGCTACCCGCGGGCCGAGCGGGCGCGCGGCTTCCTCGAGGGCGTCGAGGTGGGCGCCGCGCACGGCGCGCCGCCCGCCGGGCACGACCTGGTCTGACGAAGGACCCCGTCCTCCCCACCCTTCGCAGGCTCAGGGTGGGACCCGGGACGGCGCCGCGGTCAGGGGCCGTCCCCCGGCGGGGCGATGCCGGGCTCAGCCCTTGCCGTCGCCCTCGTCGTCCTGCGGCTCGGGCTTCTCGGCGTCGTCGGCGGTGAACGCGCGCAGCTCGTCGTCGGCGCCCTGACGGGCGACGAAGTCCAGCGGCTCGTCGAGGTCCTCCGACGTCGGCAGCAGGTCGGGGTGCGACCACAACCGGTCCCGCTCGGCGTTGCCGTACCGCTGCGCCAACGCCCCCCACACGGTGGCCGCGTCGCGCAGCCGCCGCGGGCGCAGCTCCAGGCCCACGAGCGTGGCGAAGGTCTGCTCGGCCGGGCCGCCGGAGGCCCGGCGGCGGCGCATCGTCTCGGCGAGCGCGCCGTGTCCGGGCAGCCGGTCGCCGGCGGCCTGGGCCACCACGCTGTCGACCCAGCCCTCGACCAGGGCCAGCAGCGTCTCCAGCCGGCGCAGCGCGGCCTGCTGCTCGGGGGTCTCCTCGGGCTCGAGCAGCCCGCTGCCCAGCAACGCCTGGATGCCCTCGGGGTTGCTGGGGTCGATCCCGCCCATCGAGTTCATCGCCTCGTTGAGGCCGCGCTCGATCGCCTCGCGGTCGACGTGGATGCCGCGCGCGTAGGCGTGGACGGCGTCGTGCAGCTGCTGGCGCAGCCACGGCACGTGCACGAACAGCCGCTGCGAGGCGGCCTCGCGCAGCGCGAGGAACAGCCGCACCTCCTCGGCGGGGCGGTCGAGGCCGGCGGCGAACTCGGCGACGTTCTGCGGCAGCAGGACGCCGGCGCCGGCGGGGGCCAGCGGGATGCCGATCTCGCTGCTGGTGAGGACCTCACCGGAGAGCCGGCCGAGGGCCTGGCCGACCTGGGCGCCGAACATCAGGCCGCCCATCCGGCCCATGATCCCGGCGAGCGGGCCGGCCATCGCGGCCGCCTCGGCGGGGAGGGCGCTGGTCATGGCACCGACGACGCGCTCGGCGAGCGGGTCGATGAGGGTGCTCCAGGCGGGCAGCGTCTGCTCCACCCACTCCACCCGGGACCAGGCGAGCGGCCGGTCCACGCCGGAGGGCAGCTCGGTGACCTGGTCCAGCCACAGGTCGGCCAGGCGCAGGGCGTCGGCGACGGCGGCGCGCTCGGCGTCGGACGCCGGCTGCGACCCGGCGGCCAGCGAGCTGATCGCACCCTGCCGCGCCAGGTCCCAGTTGACCGGCCCGCCGGACCAGGTCATCAGCTTCTGCAGCTCGGCGAACAGCGGCATCTTGGCGAGCAGCTCCTCCGGCGTCCCCCCGCCGCCGGCGCCGCCGAAGAGAGCACCGAACCCGAAGGGGTCGTTGCCGGCGCCGGACCCGGACTGGTCGCGACGCTCGGGGTCGCGGTCGGGGAGGCCGAAGCCGAACGGGACATCGCTCATGCCACCACGGTAGCCGCGCAGCCCCTGCCCGGACCGCCCGTCCGCCGGGAGCGCAACGGTGCAGGTCCCCCGCAACGACGGCCCTCGTCCAGGAGGGCCACTTAAGCTCGCCGGTCGTGACCCGTCGGATGGCCGTCCTCAGCGTCGGTGTGGTGCTGCTGGTGGTGTTCGGCGTGCTCGGCGCGGCGGTGCCGGTGCCCTACGTCGCGCAGGTCCCCGGGCCCACGTTCAACACGCTGGGCGAGATCGACGGCGAGCCGATCATCAGCGTCGCGGGCCGCGAGCGGAACGAGGCCGAGGGGGAGCTCATCCTCACCACCGTCGGCGTCAGCCGGGCCGGGCTCAGCCTGGTCGAGGCGGTGCAGGGGTGGTTCGACAGCGAGGTCAGCGTCGTCCCCGAGGAGACCGTCTACCCGCCGGGACGCAGCGAGCAGGAGACCCGGGACGCCAACCGGCAGGCCTTCCTCACCTCGGAGGAGGCGGCCGAGGTCGCAGCGCTGGCCGAGCTCGGCTACCCCGTGAAGGTGGTCGTGCGCGGGCTGTCCGACGGCTCACCGGCCGAGGGGGAGCTCCAGGAGGGGGACGCGATCGAGAGCGTCGGCGGCCGGCCGACGCCCGACCTCGCCACGCTGGACGCCGTCCTGCAGTCCATCCCCGGCGGCACGACGGTGCCGGTCGCGTACACGCGCCTGGGACAGCCGGGGACGGCGACGGTCACCACGCGGGCCGCGGACGACGAGGAGGGCTCGCTGCTGGGCGTCCTCGTCCGCGAGCAGCCCGCGGCACCCTTCGACGTCGACATCGACGTCGAGGACGTCGGTGGCCCCTCGGCCGGGCTGATGCTGACCCTCGGCATCCTCGACCTGGTCGGAGACACCGACCTGACCGGCGGGGCGACGGTGGCCGGCACCGGGACGATCGACGCCAACGGCCAGGTCGGCCCGATCGGCGGCATCCAGCTGAAGATGATCGCCGCCGAGGGGATCGGCGCGGAGCTGTTCCTCGTCCCGGCCGACAACTGCGCCGACGCCCTCGCCGCTCCGCAGCCGGGTCTCACCCTCGCCCGGGTGTCCGACCTCGACCAGGCCCTGACCGCGCTCGAGGACTTCCGCGCCGGGCGGACCCCGCAGTCCTGCTGACGCCGCCCCGGCGACACGAACGTCCCCGGTTGGGGGAAGCTGTCGGCGGAGCGGGCGTCCGGGGAACCCGGCACGGTCCCGAGCGTTGGTCTGGTGGACCGGATCGGTGCCCGGGGCCCGAGCCGGAGCCGGCCCGACCGACCGTGGTCGGCACCGTCCGTGGCGCTCCGTCACGACCGCAACTGAAGGAGACCCTCGTGGCCATGCGGCCCCCCGTGTCCGTGCCGACCCTGTCGCGGCGCGCGAAGGTGGTCATCGGGGCCATCGCCGTCCTGCTGGTGCTCTTCACGGCCATCGGGACGCTCACCAACGTCTACGTCGACTACCTCTGGTTCGACGAGACCGGGTTCACCGAGGTCTTCTGGACCGAACTGCAGACCCGCGCCCTGCTCTTCGCCGTGGCCGGGGTGGCCACCGGCGGCCTCACCGCGCTGGCGATCTACCTGGCCTACCGCTTCCGCCCCACGTTCCGGCCGATGTCGCTGGAGCAGCAGAACCTCGAGCGCTACCGGCAGTCGATCGAGCCGCGCCGCACCCTGGTGCTCACCTCGGTCGCCGTCGTGCTGGGTCTGTTCGCCGGGTTCACCGCGCAGGGCAGCTGGGAGACCTGGCTGCAGTTCCGCAACAGCACCGACTTCGGCCGGACCGACCCGGAGTTCGGCCTGGACATCTCGTTCTTCGTCTTCGACTACCCCTTCTACCGCCTGCTGCTGAGCTTCGGCTTCGCGATCGTGATCCTCGCGTTGATCGGCTCGCTGCTCACGCACTACGTGTTCGGCGGCCTGCGGCTGCAGACCCCGGGGCAGAAGCTGACCGGCGCGGCCATGGTGCAGCTGTCGGTGCTGCTGGGGCTGTTCGTCGCGCTCAAGGCGGTCGCCTACTGGCTGGACCGCTACGCGCTGGTCTACTCCGACCGCGGCGGCCTGTTCACCGGCGCCAGCTACACCGACGTCAACGCGCTGCTGCCGGCCAAGACGATCCTGGTCTTCGCCGCCGCCGTCTGCGCGATCGCGTTCTTCGCCAACATCGTCGTCCGGAACTTCCGGCTGCCCGCCGCGGCGCTGGTGCTGCTGCTCATCTCCAGCCTGGTGATCGGCGTGGCCTACCCGGCGATCGTGCAGCAGTTCATCGTCCGGCCCAGCGCCGACCAGCGCGAGGCCGACTACATCGCCCGCGCGATCGGGTCGACCCGCGAGGCCTACGGCCTGACCGACGTGGAGTACGTCCAGTACGCCCAGCAGGAGACCGGCGAGCAGGTCGACCCGGCCGCGGCCCTGGCCGAGCTGCGCAACGACACCGAGACGATCCCCAACGCCCGGCTGCTGGACCCCAACGTCCTGTCGGACACGTTCACGGCGCGCCAGCAGATCCGCAACGTCTACGGCTTCCCCGAGAAGCTCGACATCGACCGCTACACGCTCGACGGCGAGACGCGGGACTACGTGGTGGCGGTCCGCGAGCTCAACAGCCAGGGGCTCAGCGAGAACCAGGACACCTGGATCAACCGGCACACCGTCTACACCCACGGCAACGGGTTCGTGGCCGCGCCGGCCAACGAGGTCGTCGCCGGCCAGGAGGGCGGCGAGCCCCGCTTCACCATCCGGGACCTGCCCACCCGCGGCAACATCGGGCTCAGCGACGACGGCGCGCGGATCTACTACGGCGAGCTGATGCAGGACTACTCGGTCGTCGGCGCCCCCGAGGGCGGCGAGCCGCGCGAGTTCGACCTGCCCGAGGGCAGCGACGGCGAAGGGCAGATCAACAACACCTACGACGGCCGGGGCGGCGTCGAGATCGGCAGCTTCTTCCGGCAGCTGACCTTCGCGATCTTCTACCGGGAGCGGAACTTCCTGCTCTCCGGCGCCGTCAACGACGCCTCCAAGGTGCTCTACGTCCGCGA
>DATIMX010000091.1:0-6409 GCA_035474935.1 Geodermatophilus sp.
GTCGGTGAGCTCGTACTGCATGAAGACGAGGTTCCAGATCTCGAGGAACCGGTCACCGGCCGTGTCGACCAGCGGGCCGCCGTCGGGGCCGAACTGCGGGCCCCGGTCGAAGTAGATCTCGCTGCACGGGCCGCCCGGGCCCGGCTGGCCGGTGTGCCAGTAGTTGTCCTTCTTGCCCAGCCGCTGGATCCGCTCGACCGGCAGACCCGCGATCCGGTGCCACGCCTCGGCGGCCTCGTCGTCGTCCAGGTAGACGGTGACCCAGATCCGCTCCGGGTCGAACCCGAGCCCGCCGTCGTCCACCGAGCCGGTGACGAGGTCCCAGGCGTGCTGGATCGCCCCCTCCTTGAAGTAGTCACCGAAGGAGAAGTTGCCGTTCATCTGGAAGAACGTGCCGTGACGGGTGGTCTTGCCCACCTCCTCGATGTCGAGGGTGCGCACGCACTTCTGCACGCTGGTCGCCCGCGGGTAGGGCGCCGGCTCCCGGCCGGTCAGGTACGGGATGAACGGCACCATGCCGGCCACGGTGAACAACAGGGACGGGTCCGGGGAGACCAGCGAGGCACTGGGCACGACGGTGTGCCCGCGGCTGGCGAAGTGCTCCAGGAAACGGCGGCGGATCTCGGCGGTCTGCATGTCCTACTCGGTGTGGGAGGCGCGGTCGGCCGGGGTGCGGCGTCCCGCGGGGAGGTGGCTCAGCGGTCGGTGGCGTGCCGGCCGGGCAGCTGGGCCTGACCGGCCTCGGGCAGCGGCGCGTCCAGGCCGGTGCCGGCCCGCAGCTCCTGCTCCCGCTCGGCCATCGCCGCGCGCACGTCGGCACCGAAGTCGCCGATGGCGTCGGCCAGGTCGCGCAGGCCCTCGGCCACCGAGGCGCCGATGCCGGCCGGCGTCATCCGCTCGGCCGCGCGGGAGACCTTGCGGACGACGAGGGCGCCGATGGTGATGCCCATGGCGAGCCAGAACAGCCGGCGCATCAGGCGGCCCGCCGGGCGACGCGGCGCGCGCGGCGCTCGGCCTTGTCCCGGGCGGCCGCGTCGGCGATCGCCTGGCCCTCACGCTTCTTGCGGGCGGCGCTGCGCACGCCGTAGCTGAACGCGGCCACCTTGATCAGCGGGCTGCCCAGGGTGGCGGCCGCGACACTGCTGAGGGCGGCGACGTTGCTCGAGACGTTGGCCGCGTTGCCGGTGATGTCGTCGACCCGCTCGAGGTTGCTGTTGACGTGGGCGACCGTCGTCGACGCCTGGCTCAGGATCGGGCCGCTCTGCTCCCGCGCCTGCCGGATGGTCAGCGTCGCCTCGTCCAGCGTGCGACCCAGCTTGAGGATCGGGACGGCGAGCAGCACCACCAGCAGCACCAGCGCCAGCGCTGCGATCAGTCCGGCCCACTCTCCTGCGGACACCCGGTCCTCCTGGTTCTTCGGCCGTGGTTCTCGGCGGTGTGGTTGCTCGGCGTCCGGGCTGGCTCCACCGGCGCCGCCGGCGGGCGTCGGCCCGGCGTGGTCACAGTAGTCGGGGGTCCTCGTGCCCGTCCGTGCCCCGCCGGTCGCTCAGCGGCCGCGCCGGACGATGGCCCGTAGCTTGGCCAGCCGCGCCCCGATCGTCGCCTCCGCGCCGCGGCCGGTGGGCCGGTAGTAGTCCTTCCCCACCAGGGCGTCCGGCGGGTACTGCTGCGGCACCACGCCGTCGGGGTGGGCGTGCGGGTAGACGTAGGTCCCCCCGTGGCCGAGCTTCTTCGCGCCCGCGTAGTGGGCGTCCCGCAGCCCCGGCGGCACCGGCCCCGCCAGCCCCGCGCGCACGTCGGCGACGGACTCGCCCATCGCCACGGTGACCGCGTTCGACTTGGGCGCCGTGGCCAGGTGGACGACGGCCTGGGCCAGCGGGAAGTGGCCCTCCGGCATGCCGATGAAGGCCACGGCGTCGGCGGCGGCGACGGCGGTCTGCAGCGCCGTCGGGTCGGCCATGCCGATGTCCTCGCTGGCGGAGATGACCAGCCGGCGGGCGATGAAGCGCGGGTCCTCCCCCGCCTCGACCATGCGCGCCAGGTAGTGCAGCGCCGCGTCGACGTCGCTGCCGCGGATGGACTTGATCAGCGCGCTGGCGACGTCGTAGTGCTGGTCGCCCTGCCGGTCGTAGCGCACCGCGGCCTGCGCCACCGCCGTCTCCAGGGTGGCGAGGTCGATCTCGGCGAGCCCGGCCGCCTGGGCCGCGCCGGCGCCGGACTCCAGCGCGGTGAGCGCCTTGCGCCCGTCGCCGCCGGCGATGCGGACCAGGTGCTCCTCGGCCTCCACGCTCAGCGTCACCGCGCCGTCGAGCCCGCGGTCGCTGGTGAGGGCGCGGTGCAGCAGCCTGCGGACGTCGTCGTCCGACAGGGGCTGCAGGGCCAGCACCAGGCTGCGCGACAGCAGCGGGCTGACCACGGAGAAGAACGGGTTCTCGGTGGTGGCGGCGATGAGGCTGACGATCCGGTCCTCGACCGCCGACAGCAGGCTGTCCTGCTGGGTCTTGGAGAACCGGTGCACCTCGTCGATGAACAGCACGGTGCGCCGGCCGGCGTAGGTCAGCTCGCGCTTGGCGCTCGCGATGACCGCGCGGACCTCCTTGACCCCGGCGTCGAGGGCCGACAACTGGACGAACTGCCGCTTGGTGGCCAGCGAGATGACGTGCGCGAGCGTCGTCTTGCCGGTGCCCGGCGGGCCGTAGAGGACCAGCGACATCGGCTCGTCGGCCTCGACCAGCCGGCGCAGCGGCGCGCGCGGGCCGAGCAGGTGGGACTGGCCGACGACCTCGTCCAGCGACCGCGGCCGCATGCGGACGGCGAGCGGGGCGCCCGGGTCGACGCCGGAGACCTCCGGCGCCGGCTCGTCGAACAGCGAACTCACGGGTGAGAACGCTACCCGCGGGGCACGACAGCCCCGTGCAGCAGCGACGCATGGGAGACCAGACCATCAGTGCCATCGGGCTCGGGGCGATGCCCCTGTCCACCAGGACCGACCGGCCCTCCCGCGACGACGCGCTCGCCACCGTGCACGCCGCGCTGGACGCCGGGGTGACCCTGATCGACACCGCCGACGCCTACGCCGCGGACGAGTCGGAGTTCGGCCACAACGAGTCCCTCGTGGCCGAGGCGCTGGCCTCCTACGGCGGCGACACCTCGTCGGTGCTCGTCGCCACTAAGGGCGGGCACACCCGACGCGGCACTGACTGGGAGCTCGACGGGTCGCCGGCGTACCTGCGCCGCGCCTGCGAGGACTCCCTGCGCCGGCTGGGCGTCGACGCCATCGGCCTCTACCAGTTCCACCGGCCGGACCCGGACACGCCGTGGGAGGAGTCGATGGGCGGGCTGCGGCAGCTGGTCGACGACGGGCTGGTGCGCATGGCCGGCATCTCCAACGCCGACATCGCGCAGATCGACGTCGCCCGCTCGATCGTGGGTCCGGCGCTGGCCAGCGTGCAGAACCAGTTCTCCCCCGGCTGGCGGTTCTCCGCCGACGAGCTGGCCCACTGCGAGGCGCACGGCCTGACCTTCATCCCGTGGAGCCCCTTCGGCGGGGTGTCCGCGGCCGGCTCGCTGCAGTCCACCGCGCCGGCGTTCGCGGAGGTCGCCGAGGAGCTGGGCGTGTCGGTGTACCGCGTGACGCTGGCCTGGCACCTGGCCCAGTCCGAGGTCGTCGTCCCGATCCCCGGGGCGTCGCGACCGGCCTCCATCCAGGACTCCGCGGCGGCCGCGGACCTGCAGCTGACCCCCGAGCAGCTCGCCCGCCTCGACGGGGCCTGACCCGTCCCGGCACCTCCTCGCACGCCTCGCGCCGTGATCATCGGCAGGTGGCTGTCCCTACCGGCGCGTCGGGCAGCCACCCACCGATGATCACGGCGGCGGAACTGCTGTCCACAGGACGGAGGCGGTTCCACAGTCCTCCAGCCCGGCATCCCCGAACGCTGCTGTCACAGCAGCGTCGACCGTGTGTCCCTGCCTCCGGCCTACACCGCCGCCTCCGCCCGTGCTGCCGGACTGACCCGCGCGCAGCTGCGCAGCTCGCGGTTCGTCCGGCTGGCCCACGACTTCGTCGTGTGTCTGGACGACGCCATCGATCACCGGGAACGCCTCGCACTCCTGGCCGGCCTGCTTCCTGCGGACGCCGCTTACAGCCACGGCACTGCGGCAGCGCTCCTCGGGACGCACGTCGACATGCCGGTCCGCGCCCACGTCGCGATGACCCCGCGCCGGGTGCTCCCCCAACGTGCCGAGTTCGTCGTCCATACGCGCCGGCTCGCCGAGGAGGACGTCGTCGTGCACCGCGGCCTGCGAACGACGTCCGGACCGCAGACCTGGCTCGATCTCGCCGAGCGCCTGCCGCCGCACGAACTCGTCGCGGTCGGCGACGCGCTGATGCGCGGCGGCCACCTGGCGGCCGAGGCGCTCGCCGGACGTCTGGAGCGTGCGACGCGGGTCCGCGGTGTGGTGCGCGCCCGGCAGTGCGCACCCCTGCTCACGCCGCTGTCGATGTCACGTCCGGAGAGTCTGGTGCGGTACTGGCTGGTGACCAGCGATCTGCCGGACCCACAGCCGCAACTCGACATCCGTAATCGCCGGGGACGGGTGGTGGCTCACGGCGACCTCGGATACGAGGACTGGAAGGTGCTCCTCGAGTACGAGGGCCGGCAGCACGCGGAACCGGACCAGTTCGGCAGGGACATCGACCGCTACTCGCTCATGGCGGCCGACGGCTGGTCGGTGCTCCGCTTCGCCGCACGGCACGCGGAGTCACCGACGGTGGTCGTCGACCGCACGCGCCGCGCCCTGCTGAGTCGAGGCTGGAGGCCCGGCGCACGTTGACCATCGGCAGGTGGCTGCCCGACACGCCGGTCGGGACGACCACCCGCCGATGATCAACGGGAGCGCGCGAGGTGGCGAGACCTCACTTCGTCGGGTCGGAAGGCCCCGGGGCGCCCGGCTCGCCGGGGAGGGCGGGCTCCTCGGGCTGGGCGTCGATGCCGGCCTCCTTGCGCTGCGCCTCGGTGATCGGCGTCGGCGCACCGGTCAGCGGGTCGTACCCGGCGCCGGTCTTCGGGAAGGCGATGACCTCGCGGATGGAGTCCACCCCGGCCAGCAGCGCGCAGGTGCGGTCCCAGCCGATGGCCGCCCCCGCGTGCGGCGGCGGGCCGTAGGAGAACGCCTCCAGGAAGAAGCCGAACCGCTCGCGCGCCTCCTCCTGGGACATCCCGAGGGTCTCGAACACCCGCTCCTGCAGCGCGGCGTCGTGGATGCGGACCGAGCCGCTGGCCAGCTCGTTGCCGTTGCAGACCAGGTCGTAGGCATCCGACAGGGCAGCACCCTTGTCGTCGGCGAACCGGTCCCGCCAGTCGGGCGTCGGTGAGGTGAAGGGGTGGTGCGTGAACGTCCAGGAGCCGTCCTCGGTCTCCTCGAACATCGGGAAGTCGACGACGAACAGGAACGACCACGAGCCCGGCTCGATCAGCTCCAGCCGTCGGGCGATCTCGTTGCGCGCGGCGCCGAGCAGTTCCTGGGCCTGCCGGCGTGGGCCGGCGGCGAAGAAGACGCAGTCTCCGGGCTGCGCGCCGACGGCGGCGACGAGGCCCTCGCGCTCGGTGTCGGAGATGTTCTTCGCGACCGGGCCGCCGAGGGTGCCGTCCTCCCCCACCGTCACGTACGCCAGGCCGCGGTGCCCGCGCGACTTCGCCCAGTCCTGCCACGCGTCGAAGGCCCGGCGCGGCTGCGAGCCGCCGCCCGGCATCACGATCGCGCCGACGTAGGGCGCCTGGAACACCCGGAACGGCGTCTGCGCGAAGTAGTCGGTCAGCTCGGTGAGCTCGATGCCGAACCGCAGGTCGGGCTTGTCCGAGCCGAAGCGGTCCATCGCCTCGCGGTAGGTCATCCGCGGGATCTCCGGCACGTCGTACGACGCCAGCTCCCGCCACAGCGCCCGGACGACGTCCTCGACGACGGCCAGGACGTCGTCCCGCTCGACGAAGCTCATCTCGAAGTCGAGCTGGGTGAACTCCGGCTGCCGGTCGGCGCGGAAGTCCTCGTCCCGGAAGCAGCGGGCGATCTGGTAGTAGCGCTCCAGCCCGCCGATCATGAGCAGCTGCTTGAACAGCTGCGGGGACTGCGGCAGCGCGTACCACTTGCCCGGCTGCAGCCGGACCGGCACGAGGAAGTCGCGCGCGCCCTCGGGCGTGGACCGGGTGAGCGTCGGCGTCTCCACCTCGACGAACCCGTGCCGGGTCATCACCTCGCGGGCGATGCGGCTGACCTCGGACCGCAGCCGGATGGCCTGCGCCGGGCTCTGCCGGCGCAGGTCGAGGTAGCGGTACCTGTAGCGGACGTCGTCCGAGGCGGCCTGGTCGGTCTCGATCGGGAACGGCAGCGGCGCCGACGACGAGAGCACCCG
>DATIMX010000092.1:0-11241 GCA_035474935.1 Geodermatophilus sp.
GCCGTGCGGTCCTGCTCGCGATTCGTCGATCCGACCGGAGTGGCCCCGTCCGCTGCACGTCACCGGGCTCGACGTCCGTGACCTCGTGGGACCCGTGCGACAGGCGCCCCATCACTGTCTCGTCCGGCCTCGCTGCGTGCCGTCTCATCGGTGCGGGGAAGAGGACGGCGACGCTGAGTTCGCCGCCACCGCGGCTGGCTGTGCGGAACCGGTGGCCTGGCTGGCCGGCTTCGGTCTGCTCCTCGAGGTCGGGGTGGAGCGCACCGGCGCCGACTTCCCGGGCTGCGTTCCCGACGGGACGGCGGGTGCAGGTGGCGGCGCGGACACGTGCCGGTTCTGCGGCGGGCCGGCTTGGCGTGCGGGGCGGGTCGGGCGCTGGGACGCTCGGACGAGACCCACGCCCCGTCCGGCGTTCGGAGGGATGCCATGAGCGCGCCCCAGCAGGTCGAGAACAACCGCCTGGCCGCCGTCATCGACGACGAGAACCGCGAGACGGAGGCTCTGTTCCAGCAGTTCGAGTCAGGGGTGTCCGACCCGGAGGAGGGTCGTCGGCTCGTCGGTGAGATCATCTACGTGCTGGTCCGTCGCGTGGTGCTACGGGAGAGGCTCGTCTACCCGGCGATCCAGCGATCGCTCGACGACGGGGACGATGTCGTCGACCTCGAGGTCCTCGCCGACGACGAGGTCGGCCGGCTGCTGAAGCTGATCGCGGACACGCCGACCACGTCGGGGACGTTCGAGCCGTTGGTGGCGCGTCTGATCGAGCAGGTCCGCGAGCGCATGGGAGACGAGCAGGCGGACCTGTTGCCCCGACTCGGGGAGGCGCTCGGCGCTGAGGTCGCGGACGAGCTCGGGAACGAGCTGGCGCGGGCCCGGGACGCCGCGCCGTCCCCCGAGAGCGCCGATGTGGGCCCCGACGTCGTCGAGCGGTTCCGCGAGCAGGTGTCCACCAGCACCTCCTGACGCACGACGGTGACCGGTTCCCGACAGGCCGCCTCGATCCGTTCGGGCTGGCGGCAGGCCGTGACCGGTGGTCCGCTGCCGGGCGGTCCGGATCGTCCCTACCGGGCCGCCGAGAGCATGCTGCGCGGCGAGCCGTACGGGCGGGAGGCCTCGATCGCCGAGCTGCACAGCTCCGAGGCCGCGATGGACGACGCCAGCCAGCTCGGCGTCGGCTGAGCTGACCACCGCGCGGCCACGCCGCGTCGGATGGGCAGGCGCGCCCGCCAGCTCGGCACCGCGCGGCAACGTGCGGTCCCGCGGCCGGTCCCAGGGCTATGGTGCGCGGGCGCCCGAGCCCAGGGCAGCCCGGTCACCACAGGGACGACGGAGCGCGCGCATGTGCACGGAGCACACAGGCAGGGTGGCCCAGCAGGACCGCGCGGCGACAGGGACCGGCTTCTCCCGGCGGACAGCACTGGTCGGCGGGGCGGCCGCGGCCGTGACCGCTGCGCTGAGCGGTACCGCTCGGGCCGAGGACCGGACACCGCGAGCCCCGAGCTGGGGCCGACGCGGCCTGTGCGACCTCACGCACCCGTTGACCACGAGCCTGCCGATGTTCGTGCCGACCGAGGCGCCGTCGCGCCGCACCGTCGTGACGATCGAGCAGAACGGCTACTACCTGCAGGAGTGGCGCGTCTTCGAGCACACCGGCACCCACGTCGACGCGCCGGGACACTTCACGCCGGGCGGTCGCCTCGCACCCGAGCTGCGGATCGACGAGCTCGTCACGCCCGCCGTCGTCGTCGACATCAGCACGCGCGCGGCGGACGAGCCCGACACCGTCGTGACGATCGACGACGTCCGCGAGCACGAGCGGCGCCACGGCCGCATCCCGGACGGCGCCGCCGTCCTCATGAACTCCGGCTGGGGCACCAGGATCGGCGATCCGGAGGCCTACCGCGGCGCGGACGCGGCGGGGACGCTGCACTTCCCGGGCTTCGGTGCGGACACCTGCGAGTGGCTGCTGGAGCGCCGACGCATCCGCAGCCTCGGCGTCGACACGCTCAGCATCGACCCAGGGGTGTCCACCACCTTCGACACCCACCTCCTGCTCACCGGCGCCGACCGCTACGGGCTGGAGAACCTCGCCCACCTCGACCGCATCCCATCCACGGGCGCGACGATCGTGGTCGGCCTCATCCCGTTCGAGGAGGGTTCGGGCGGTCCCGCGCGCGTCTTCGCTTCCTGGTGAACCCCGCGGGCGCCTCGGACGCCCGTCAGACCGGGGGCGGCAGGTGGTCGGCGGCGATGCGCTGCGCCAGGCGTTCGAGCAGCGGGCCCGCCTCGGCCATGCAGCGCCCGGGGTCCGGCTCGATGTCCGTGAGCGCGGCGGCGGCGTCGATGCCGGCCGCCCGCAGCGCCGCGTCGTCCAGGTCGCGGCGCCCGCAGACGGCGACCACCGCGGGGACGCCGGCCGCCCGGGCCCGGCGGGCGACGCCGACCGGCGCCTTACCGCGCAGGCTCTGCTCGTCCAGCGACCCCTCACCGACCACGACCAGCTCGGCCCCGGCCACCAGCCGGTCGAAGCCGAGCAGGTCCAACATCAGGTCGATGCCCGGCCGCAGCTGCGCGCCGAGGACGGCGAGGGCCGCGAACCCCACCCCGCCCGCGGCGCCGGCGCCCGGCTCGTCGCGCAGGTCCCGGCCGGTGGCCTCGGCGACCGCGTCGGCCAGCCGGGCCAGGCAGCCGTCGAGGTAGGCGACGTCGTCGCGGTCGGCGCCCTTCTGCGGGCCGTAGACCGCCGCGGCGCCCGAGGGGCCGGTCAGCGGGTTGTCCACGTCGCAGGCGACGACGACCTCGGCGCCCCGGAGCACGGCGGCGACGCCGCTGACGTCCACCCGGGCCAGCCGCTCCAGCCCCGCGCCGCCGGGCCCGACCGGTGCGCCGTCCGCGTCGAGCAGCTGTGCGCCGAGGGCCTCCAGCAGCCCGGCACCGCCGTCGGTCGTGGCGCTGCCGCCGATGCCGAGGACGACCCGGCGGGCGCCCGCGGCCAGCGCCGCGGCGACGACCTCGCCGGTGCCGCGGCTGGTGGCGGTGCGGGGCGCGAAGCGGCCCCCGGGCAGCCGGCCGAGCCCCGAGACGTCGGCCATCTCGACGACGGCGACGTCACCGAGCCGGGCGTAGGCCGTCTGCACCGGCTCGCCGGTCGGGCCGGTCGCGGAAACCGGCACCGCCTCGTAGCCCGCGGCCAGCGCGGCGGCGAGGGTGCCGTCACCGCCGTCGGCGACCGGCAGGCAGCTCACCTCGACGTCCGGCCGGCCGGCGGTGAGCCCGCGCGCGACCGCGGCGGCCACCTCGGGAGCGGTCAGCGATCCCTTGAACTTGTCCGGGGCGACGAGGACGCGAGGCACACCGCGATCCTGTCAGGCGGTGACGTCGACCAGCACCTTGCCGACGGTGCCGTCTTCCACCGCGCGGTGTGCCTGCGCGGTCTCGGCCAGCGGGAAGACGTGCAGCGGCAGGCCGGCGTCCTCGCCGACCCGGACGGCGCCGTCGAGGACGGCGGCGTTGACGTCCTCGACGGCGATCGCCTTGGCGCGCTCGGGCTCGGTGTAGACGAGGACGAACTGCCAGCGCGCGTTCGGCACCATCTGGGCGCGCACCGGCACGGTCACCTCCGCGCCGCCGTCGTCGGCGTACATCGCCACGGCCCCGTGCAGGCCGATGACCTGCGCGTCGACGGCGGCGTTGGTGGCGGCCGAGACCTCGACGATCGCGTCCACGCCCCTCGGGGCGACCTTGCGGACCTCGCGGACGACGTCCTCCTCCCGGTAGTTGACGACGTGCGAGGCCCCGGCTGCGGCGGCCAGCTGCGCCTTGTGCGGGCTGCTGACCGTGGCGATCACCGTGGCGTCGGCCCAGCGGGCCAGCTGGATGGCGGCGTTGCCGACCGCGCCGGCCCCGCCCTGCACGAGGACGGTGTGGCCGGTCAGCGCCCCGGGGCCGAGCCGGTCGGGCAGCGACTCGGCCACGGTCAGGCAGCGGTGTGCGGTGAGGAACGGGATGCCCAGCGCCGCGCCGAGCTCGAACGTGGGCCCGGCGCCGAGCAGCACGACCTGCCGCGCGGGGACGACGGTGTACTCGGCCGCCGTCCCGTGCGGGCGCTGCCAGGCCGCCTCCCAGACCCACACCCGCTCGCCGACCAGCACCGGGTCGACGCCCTCGCCGACGGCGTCGACGGTGCCGGAGCCGTCCTGGTCGGGCACCTGGCCGTCGGGGCCGGGCGGGTTGGTGCGCCGGGACTTCCAGTCGGTCGGGTTGACCCCGGAGAAGGCCAGCCGGACCCGCACCTCACCCGGGCCGGGCTCGGGGGCGGGGCGCTCGACCAGTTGCAGGACGTCGGGGTCGCCGTTCTCGGTGTAGACGATGGCTCGCACGGTCCCGTCCTACCCGGTCGGGCTCGGCCATGCGCGGGCGGCTCAGGCCAGGTTGAGCTGCCAGGAGACGCCGAAGCGGTCGTTCACCCAGCCGAACCGGCGGCTGAAGCCGTGGTCGCCGAGCTCCATCAGGACCGCGCCGCCCTCGGAGAGGCCCGCGAACAGCCGCTCGAGTTCGTCCTCCGACGCCGTCTCGACCCAGATGGAGAAGGACGGCGTGAAGGTGAAGTCGTGGACCGGCGGGCTGTCGAAGCAGCGGAAGATCTGCCCGGCGATCGAGAACGTGGCGCCCCGCACCGTGCCCTCGGCCCCGGGGCCGTCGGCCCCCCACCGGGTGAGCTCGAGGACGCGTGCGTCGTCGAACAGCGACGTGTAGAGGTCGAGCGCCGGCCCTGCGTCGCCCTGGAACATGAGGAAGGGGGTCACCTGCTTCGGCATGGCGGTCACCGTAGGGGGAGCTGCTGACGGAAGTGATCAGCCCGGTCGGTCGGCGACCGCCGCCAGGTGGTCGTCGACCAGTCGGAGGTGGTGCTCGTCCCCGGTCGCGACGACGAGCACGACCACCTCGTCCGAGCGCACCAGGCGGATCTCGTCGACCGCCGGGTCCGGTCCGGGGACCTCGGTGCGGATGGTGACGCCGGTCCACCCCGATCCCGTCCAGCCCTGCACCGACCGGGCGGTCCGTGCACCGGCTCCGGCGTCCGCGGGCGGCGGTGCCGACGCGCAGTCCGGTGCCTCCGTCTCCATCCGGTCGAGGACCGCCTCCGCCACCATCGGAGCCGACGTGGTCCAGGCGTCCGCGTACAGGGTCGTCCCCTCGGCGGCGTGACCGACGGCCACCGGCTCCCCGAGCGCGGGGTCCAGGCGGGGCGCCCGGGTGGCCGGCGCCGTCGTGCAGAGCTGCCAGGGCGGCGGAGGTGGGTCGACCGGGCGCAGACCGGGGACCGGCAGCGACAGCGCGGCCCCGAGATCGGGCGGCCCACCGGGGGTGGCGGTCCCCTCCACGGTCGCGGTGCAGGCAGCCAACCCGAGGGCGACCGCGACCACGGCCCACCCTCCGGTCGCCGTCCGCACCGCCGTCGGATACCCCACAGTCAGGGGGCACGCGGACCCTGGGCGTGCGGTTGCCGGTCGCCGTCCCGGCTGTTGGGGTTGGGAGGTGCTCGTCCCGCGCTCCGGCGCCCTGCCCGCGCCGGTGCGCCGGACCCTGCTCTACCGGCAGGCGACCGGGCAGCTCCCGCCGCTGCTGCGGCCGCGCACCTTCACCGAGAAGCTGAACTGGCGGATCACCGTCGACCGGCGGGAGCTGCTCGCGCCCACCTGCGACAAGCTGGCGATGAAGGAGCACGCCCGCACGGTCGCGCCGGGCCTGGTGCGCGTCCCGGAGACCCTCTGGTCCGGTACCGACGTCGGCGAGCTGGCCGACGTCGACCTGCCCGGCCACTGGGTGCTCAAGCCCAACCACTCGTGCATCCGCCGGCTGTTCGGCCGCGGTCCGGCCGACGTCGACGAGCTGCGTCGGCGCACCGCGGGCTGGGTGGGAGAGCAGTACTGGCGCAAGAGCGAGGAGTGGGCCTACCGGCGGGCCCGGCCGTGCCTGCTGGTCGAGGAGTTCATCGGCGTCCCGGGTGTGGTGCCGGCCGATCTCAAGGTGCTCGTCGTCGCGGGGGAGCCCCGGCTGGTCGAGCTGCACACCGGCCGGGACGACCACCACGGCATCCGGCTCTACTCGCCGGAGTGGACGCCGCTGCCCTGGACCATCGGCTACCGGCCCGGTCCGGACGCCGACCCGCCCGAGCGCCTGGAGGACCTGCTCAAGGTCGCCACCGCGCTCGCCGACGGCTTCGACATGCTGCGCGTCGACTGCTACGAGGTGGACGGCGAGCTGTGGTTCGGCGAGCTCACCCCGTACCCGGGCGCCGGGCTGTCCCCGCTCGAGCCCGACCTGGACGCGTGGCTCGGTGCGGTCTGGACCCTCCCGCCCCTGTGGCGAGCCCCGCGGTGATGTGCGGTCGTGGCGCATCCTGCGCGGCGCGGTGCGGTGCGACCGCACATCACCAGGCAGGACCGCGGTCGCCCCTCGTCACGTCTGGCGCTCGATCCGGTCGCGGCCGTCTGAGAGGACCGTGTCGTCGTCGGCCGCCCCGACCGCAGCGGCCCCGTGGCCGATCCGGTCCGGGAGGACGGGCCGCGGCGGAACGGGCTCCTCCTCGGTGCTGCCGACCTCCTGGGCCACCTCGGGCCTGCGGATGCGGACCACCAGGTACCAGGCCATGCCGAGGGCCAGCGCGGCGAGGAAGACCCACGGCAGCAGGTTCAGCGGCCATGGCGGAACCGGGAGCACGTTCTTGTAGAAGACGTACAACAGGGCGGCCACGACGACGACGGCCAGGGCCGTCGAGAGGGGGTTGCCCTCCCCGCGCCTGCGGAGGAAGAACGGCAGGGCCACCGCCATGAGCAGGTAGCCCAGCATGTAGCCGAAGGTGCCGACCGTTCCGGCATAGGCGTACACGTCGAACGGTCCCTGCCCCATGGCCACCATGACGACCGGGACGATGCCGACCAGGGGTGCGATGAGACCGATCGCCACGTGCGGCGTCTTGTGACTGCGGTGCGCCCGCCCCAGGACGGCGGGGAGGACGTCCTCCTCGCCCATCGTGTAGAGCACCCGGGCGGCGGCGTTGATGCTGGCGATGATGACCGCGAAGAACGACGCGGTGACGCCGAGGTCGACGATCCAGGTCACGCCTCCCAGGCCGTTGGAGTCGGCCAGGTCGCTGATCGGCGCGGCGCTGCTGCCCAGCTCCGTTGCGCCGCCGAAGCCGAGCACGGAGGCGTAGGTCGCGAAGACGTAGAGGACCCCGACCAGTACGGCGCTCCCGATGACGGCCCGGGGGATGGTCCGGTGCGGGTTGCGCGCCTCCGCACCGAGGCTGGCCGCGCTCTCGAACCCGACGAAGCCGAGCACGGCCAGCACGATGCCGAACGTCACGCCGTCGAACGAGGTGCCGGAGAGGTCCACCTGTGACGGCCCGGCGGTGAGCCCGTTGCGGGCGAGGACGACGACCAGGACCAGGAGCACGGCCCCCACCGAGATGATCTCCAGGACCAGCCCCAGCCGCGTGGAGATCTTGATGCCCGCGATGGCGAAGGTCGCCGCGGCGATGGTCGCGATCGCGAACATGATGATCAACCCGGCCGTGGAGGTCGCCGGGAGGCCGAGGCTGGCGAGGAAGTTGCCGAGGTAGACGCCGGTCCCGGCCACGCCCACCATCGCGATGCAGGTGTACCCGATCACCAGGCCCCAGCCCGCCGCGAACGCACCCGTGGGCCCCAGGCCGCGGGCCACGTAGCTGTACAGCGAACCGGACGAGGCGAACCGCCGTGCGAACTGGGCCACGCAGAGGCCGACGAGGACGACGACGACCGTCGCCGCGACGTAGGAGATCCAGGCCCCCTGGCCCGCGTAGAGGACGATGAGCGCCGGTCCCGTGGCCATGACCGCGCTGGGCGCGATCCCGGCCACCGACTGGGCCATGACCTCCAACTGGCTCATCGACTCGTGCGCCAGCCCGCGATCGGAGTGGACCGGCTGCGGTGCTTCTCCCCGGGCACTCACCTGGCGTCGTTCCCGGCTGGCCCGTGCCCGTTGCCGTGCCCGTTGCCGGTGTGGCACGCCGGCGTGGAGCGGGGCATGTCCAGCGCAGGGTTGCCGTCGAAGAACCCGACGGGCTTGAGGGAGAAGCCCGCGTAGCTGACCGGCATGACCGGCCAGTCCTCCGGGCGGACGACGTGGTGGGCGCCGAAGGAGTACCAGACGACGACGTCCTCGTTCTCGAGAGCGCGGTCGGCCTTCTGGTACTCCAGCAGCCCGCCGGGCGAGCCGTGCTGGTTGGGGTAGTCACCCGCGGCGTACCTCTCCGCCGGGTCGTACCTGGTCACCCACAGGTGCTTGTAGGCGAACTGGGCCCGGGCGTAAGCCTGGGAGCCCTCCTGCTGCAGCGGCAGCACGTTCTCACCGGGCATGAGCTTGTAGCCCACCGGCTGGCCGACCTCGTTGAGCCGGCCGGGGTTGACGACGTACCAGGTGCGGGCGACGAACGGGTCGATCAGGCGCTGTGCCTCGGCCTCCCGGGTGAGCGGGGTCTTCTTGGTCACCCAGGCGTTGCCGTAGGGGTTGTCGGGGCCGGGTGGCAGCGCGGCGGCGTCGACCTCGTAGACGGTGTTCCGCCCCCCATCGACCTGCATGTCCAGCCGGACGTTGAAGAAGTGCTGGTGGTGCGGGCCGTAGAGACCCGGTGCCACCTTGTTGCCGAAGCGCGGCTCCACGCCGTCCGGGACGGCGCCGGTGGAGATCACGCCGGTGAGCTTGACCTCGTACTGGATCGTGCCGTCGGTGTAGAGGTACCAGAAGAAGCCGTACTCGTAGTTGCCGACGGTGGCGAAGCAGGAGATCACCAGGCGGCGGGAGCGCCGGACCTCCATCTTCTCGGTGCGGAAGTCGGTGTGCTTCCAGCTGACCCCGTAGTCCTCCTCGTGCATGCAGATGGCGTTGGGGATCGTGACCGGCTGGCCGTCCTGGTCGTTCGCGACGGCATCGAAGTAGTGGATCTCCCCGAGGCAGTCGCAGCCCAGCTGGAGGGGGTTGAGCAGCAGCCCGACGCCGTACTCGCCCTCGTCGAAGACGTTCTTGATCCGGTGGGTGGGAGCCGGGTCGGCGTAGGGGATGTACATCTCCGACAGCGACGCCCGGTACACGATGGGGCGCAGCGTGCCGCGGTCCTCGTAGCCGAGCTGGTGCAGGACCAGACCCTCGCGGGGGCTGTAGCCGACCCGCACCCGCCACTTCTGCCAGCTCACGGCGTGCCCGTCGACGGTGAAGCTCGGGCCCTCGGGTTGGGTGATCTCGATCGGTCGGACGTCGTCGCGCAGCTGGGTGTGCGCCGGCCGGTTGTCGTCGTCGAACATCAGCTCCGGCACGTAGTTGCCGGCCTTCTCCGGCAGCGGCACGACACCGTGGTCGCGGACGTCGATGACCTCCATCCGGTCCAGGTCGACGAGCACGATCAGCCCCTCGACCGGACGGGCGTACCCGTTGTCGTCCTCGCGCGACCGGACGAAGGTCAGCGGGCGGATCAGCCGTCGGCCCCGTGGGTCCTCGATGTCGTAGCCGGCGGCCCACGGGTCGATCATCGCGAGCGAGAAGTCGGTGACGCCGCGCTTGCGCATCGCCTCCTGCCACCGCGGGTCCGCGCGGGTGATCTCCTCGGTGCTGAAGAACTCCTCCAGCATCACGCTGGGCTGCACGTCCTCGACGACCCGCCAGGACGAGACCGTTCCGCTGGACAGCGACACGACGGCCTCGATCGTCTGCTGGTGGCCACGGTCGTAGAGGACGGCGAAGGCGGCGCGTTCCGGTGCCGGACCACCGTCGCGGTCGTGGCTGAGGACCTCGTCCTTCGGGGGTTCGTGCAGCGCGATGCTCACGAACCGGACCTTCGGGTCCAGCTCGCGCTGCTCGCGGATGATCTGCGACGTCCGGCGGATCTCGTCGGCACTCAACGGCTCGAGCGGGTTGCCGGTTCGGACGGTGGTCTCGGGAAGCTGGATTGCCACGGACTCTCCTCGAGGAGCGGCGACCGGGGCTGGGGGCGCGAACGCGCGGCCAGCGCTGCGGGGACGCTAATCGCGACACGCGGCCCCAACAAGGCTTTCTCGTGACGAACTTCACATCCGGGGACCATCTTCGCTGGCCCGATCGGTGATTCGGGATCGGCGGTGCCGGCATTCGTGCGGGTGCGGCCGACCTCGCGGGAGCTCAGACCGGGGTGATCGACAGGTCCAGCGCGCGGCGGCCCTCCTCGGAGCGGGCGGTGGCGATGCGCTCGGCTGAGGGGGTGCCGTACTCCGTCGTCCGCTGGCGGGCCGGGCGGCCGATGGCGGCGGCGATCGACTCCAGCTCGGCGATGGTCTTCAGCGAGCCGTTCTCGCTGCCGGCCATCCGGCTGATCGTCTCCTCCATCAGCGTGCCGCCGAGGTCGTTGGCCCCGCCCTGCAGCACGGCCTGCGTGCCGACGTCCCCGAGCTTGACCCACGAGGTCTGGACGTTCGGGATGCGCCCGTGCAGCAGCAGCCGGGCGACGGCGTGCACGGCGCGGTTCTCCCGCACCGTCGGTCCGGGGCGGGCGACGCCGGCGAGGTAGATCGGTGAGCTGTGGTGCACGAAGGGCAGCAGCACGAACTCGGTGAAGCCGCCGGTCTGGTCCTGCACCCGCGCCAGCGTGCGCAGGTGCGCCACCCAGTGGGCGGGGGTGTCGACGTGGCCGTACATCATCGTCGACGTCGTCGGGATGCCGACGCGGTGCGCCGTGGTGATGATCTCCAGCCAGGTCGCCGTCGGGAGCTTGCCCTTGGTCAGCACCCAGCGGACGTCGTCGTCGAGGATCTCCGCCGCGGTGCCGGGCACCGAGTCGAGACCCGCTTCGCGAGCCGCGGTCAGGAAGTCGGCGAACGACAATCCGGTGCGGGCGGCGCCGTTCACGATCTCCATGGGCGAGAACGCGTGCAGGTGGATGCCGGGCTGCCGGCGCTTCACCTCGCGGGCCAGGTCGAGGTAGGCGGTGCCGGGCAGGTCGGGGTGGATGCCGCCCTGCATGCAGATCTCGGTGGCCCCGGCGGCCCACGCCCGGTCGACGCGGGCGCCGACCTCCTCGAGGGAGAGCGTGTAGGCGTCGGCGTCGGTGCGCCGCTGGGCGAAGGCGCAGAACCGGCAGCCGGTGTAGCAGACGTTGGTGAAGTTGATGTTCCGGTTGACGACGTAGGTGACCTCGTCGCCGTTGACGTCCCGGCGGACGGCGTCGGC
>DATIMX010000093.1:0-2477 GCA_035474935.1 Geodermatophilus sp.
CAGATGGGCGTGGCCACCTCCTCGGTCACGTTCTTCCGTCAGATGGGCGCCACGATGGGCACCGCCGCGTTCCTCTCGGTGCTGTTCAGCCGCCTCCCGGTGGAGATCGAGGAGTCGGTGACGTCGGCGGCGGCCACGGACCCCCGGGTCGCGCAGGCGCTGCAGAGCGGTCAGCTGCAGGCCGGCGGCGACCTCTCGGACACCTCGTTCATCCAGGGGCTGCCGTCGTTCCTGGCGCTGCCGTTCAAGACGGGGTTCTCCGCCTCGATCGACCTGGTGTTCCTCCTCGCCGCGGTCGTGTCGGCGATCGGGTTCTTCGTGTTCCTGTTCCTGCCGCAGCTGGCGCTGTCGAACAAGTCCGGCATCCAGGCCGCCCGCGAGGCAGCGCGGCAGACCGCAGGCGAGCCGTCCGCCGACGAGCCGGCCGGTCAGACCACGCAGGCGGTCGGCGCCGCGGCCCCGACGTCCACCGCCCCGCCGGTGGGCCGCCCTGGCGACGCCGAGACGGCCGATCCCCGCCGCGACGTGCAGCCGGAGCACGAGGCCCAGCACTCGTTCGACGTGGTGCTCCGGGGCTCCGACCGGCACCAGGTGGCCGAGACGATCGAGCGCCTCGAGGCCGACCTCGAGGTGGCCCTCGCCGACCGCGACGCGGCGATGAGCCGCTGGTCCGACCTCGCCTACCAGATCTCGGCGCTGCACGCGGAGATCGACCAGCTGCGTCCCCAGGTGGCGTCGTCCGGGCCGCCGACCTTCGAGGACATCAGCGATCGCATCCAGCACCTGCTGCGCCACGCCGAGGAGGAGGCCGCGGAGATCCGTCGGGCCGCCGAGCGGGAGGCTCAGGCGCTGCGCGAGCAGATCGCCGCCGAGGAACGGGCGCTGCACGAGCGGCACGCCGCCGGCCAGGCCGAGGCCGACCGGATGATCGCCGAGGCCCGGCAGAACGCCGAGCAGATCGCCAGCAGGGCGCAGATCCGCGCCGACGAGCTGGTCGCCGAGGCCCAGGATGGGGCCGCCCGGCTCGACGCCGAGTCGCAAGCCCGGCAGGCCAAGGTCGAGGAGGACTTCGAGATCGCCCAGCGGGCGCGCCGCCAGGAGGCCGCCCACCTGGAGGAGGAGCGGGAGCGCTCCGCGACCGAGGCCGCCCGCCAGCGGGTCGCCGCGGCCGAGGAGCACGCCGCCGAGCTGGTCAGCGAGGCAGAGGCCTCCGCGGCGGCCATCCGCGCGGTGCGCGACGAGCTCACGGGTCCGCTGGTGGAGACCCGCCGGCCACTCGAGCGGCTGCCCGAGCCCCCCACGGGCGACACGGCGTCCCGGGTCGACCCTGCGACGCGCGCCCAGCCCGCGGTCCGGCCCGACACCGCCGACGACACCGGCAGCCAGCCGGTCACCCCGGGCCGGCGCTGACCCCGGGACTCGTCCTCCTCGGCGGTCGGACACCGCGGGACACCGCCGTCCTGTCGCCGGTCCGGTCCACGGACGGCGGGAGGGAGCCCACCGCGACACGGCACCGGCCCGGTGTCGACCGCTCCGGGGCCCGCGCGTCGCCCGACGAGCGGGCCCCGGAGCGTCAGGGCGTGAAGACCGCCCGCACGCAGCCGTCGGTCTTGTCCTTGAACATCTGGTAGCCCCGGGGCGCCTCCTCGAGCGGCAGGACGTGGGTGGCCAGGTGCTCGGTGGTCAGCTCGCCGCGGGCCATGTGCTCGAGGATCCGCGGCATGTAGCGCTGCCCGTGCACCTGGGCGCCGCGCACGGTCAGGCCCTTGTTCATCATCGCGCCGAGCGGGAACTTGTCCACCATCAGCGCGAAGACGCCGAGCACGAAGACGCTGCCGCCCTTGCGGCAGGCCAGGATCGCCTCCCGGACGGCGGAGGGCCGGTCGGTCTGCAGCCGCAGCTGCTGCTTGACCTGGTCGTAGGCGCCCTGGATGCCGGAGCTGTGCGCCTCCATGCCGACCGCCTCGATGCAGACGTCGGGCCCACGGCCGCCGGTGACCTCGCGCAGCTCGGCCAGGACGTCGGTGCGCGAGTAGTCGATCGTCTCGGCGCCGACGTGCTCGCGGACCTGGGCCAGCCGCTCGGGCAGGCGGTCGATGACGTACACCCGATCCGCGCCCAGCAGCATGGCGGCCCGGGCCGCCATCTGGCCGACCCCGCCGGCGCCCCAGACGGCGACGACGTCCCCCGGCTTCGTGCCGGCCAGGTCGGCGCCCATCCAGCCGGTGGAGACGGCGTCGGAGGCGAACAGCGCCCGCTCGTCGCTCACCCCCTCGGGGACGACGAAGGCGCCGACGTCGGCGTAGGGCACCCGGACGTACTCCGCGTGGCTGCCGGCCCAGCCGCCCATCGCGTGCGAGTAGCCGAAGCAGCCGCCCGGGCTCTGGCCCCACAGCGACTCGGTGATCCCCGGGTTCGGGTTGCCGTTGTCGCAGAGGCTGTAGAGCTCCTGCTTGCAGTACCAGCAGTTGCCGCAG
>DATIMX010000094.1:0-31257 GCA_035474935.1 Geodermatophilus sp.
CTCCCGGGCTTACAAGCGGGTGGTCGGGGTCCCGCCGGTCACGGCGGCGCGGAGGGATCCCGGACGCGCCGAGGCGCCGGCTGCGGCGGATGCGGCCGGCTGAGACCCCTGGCGGCCCCGCCGGCCCCTGCGCCGGTCCCGGGTCCCGCCGGTCCCCTGCAGGAACAAGGACCCCGTCCTCCTCACCGCTCGCACGCTCGCGGCGAGCCTCGGGGCGGGGCCTGGCGCGGCCTGCGAATGGCGGGGGCAGGGGTCCTGCTCCGAGGGGTGGGGAGGACGGGGTCCTCGTTCAGGAGCTGGACGCCGGCGCCTCGGCGCGGAGGTGGAGGGCCAGCTCGGCGCACAGCTCGGCCATCGCCTGCGGGGCGCTGCGGCAGAAGCCGGGGAAGCTGAGGTAGCCGTGCGGCATGCCGACGTACGTCGTCGTCCGCACCGGCACCCCTGTCGCTCGCAGCGCGGCCGCGTAGCGCAGGCCGTCGTCGCGGATCGGGTCGAGTTCGGCCACCTGGACCAGTGCGGGCGGCAGCCCGGAGTGGTCGGTCGCGAACAGCGGCGAGACGTACGGATCGCGCGGGTCCTGCCCGCCCAGGTAGTGGTCCCGGAAGGCCACGCAGTCGGCCTTGGTCAGCACCGGCGCGTCCGCGTTCTCGTCGATCGACGGGCTGGACAGGGTGAGGTCGGTGGCTGGGTAGACCAGTCCCTGGACGGCGATCCGGGGCCCGTTGCGGTCCCGCGCCATCAGCGCGACGACGGCGGCGAGGTTGCCGCCGGCGCTGTCGCCCATGACCGCCACGCGGTCGGGGTCGGCGCCGAGCTCCGCCGCGCGGGCCACCACGTCGCACAGCGCGGCGTAGCAGTCCTCGGGGCCGGCCGGCCAGCGATGGGTGGGTGCGAGCCGGTAGTCCACGGACACCACGACCGCCCCCACCGCGGCCGCGACACTGCTGCAGTGCCAGTCGACCCCGTCGAGGTCGCCGAGCACCCAGCCCCCGCCGTGGAAGTCGACCACGAGCGGCAGCGGACCCTCCGCCCCCGCCGGTCGGTGCACCCGCGCCGGCAGGGGCCCGACCTGGCCCGCCACCTCGATCTCCTCCTGCTCGGTGCCGGGCGTCACCCCGCCGAACACGAAGTCGACCACGCGGTTGTGGCCCGGGTGCCGCGCCTGCGCCCTCGCGATCCCCTCGGCGTCCAGGCGGGTGATCGAGAAGCGGCGGGACAGCAGTCCCAGCAGCCGCACCCGCAGGTCCATCCGTGCCGTCGGCCGGCCCTGCCTCGTCCCCACCGTCCTCAGCCCGCCGCGCGGAGGTCCTTGCGCAGGATCTTTCCGGCCGCGGACTTCGGCACCGCCTCGATGAACTCGACGATGCGGATCTTCTTGTGCGGTGCCACCTTGCCGGCCATGTACTCGATGACCGCGTCCTGGGTCAGCGTCGAGCCGGGGGACCGGACGACGAAGGCCTTGGGCAGCTCCTCGCCGCTGTCCTTGTCCGGGACGCCGATGACCGCGGCGTCGGCGATCTCCGGGTGGCTGATCAGCACGGCCTCGAGCTCGGCCGGGGCGACCTGGTAGCCCTTGTACTTGATCAGCTCCTTGACCCGGTCCACGACGGTGTAGCAGCCGTTCTTGTCGACGATCGCGACGTCACCGGTGTGCAGCCAGCCGTCGGCGTCGATCGTGTCCGCCGTCGCCTCGGGGTTGTTCAGGTAGCCCTTCATGACGTTCGGGCCACGCACCCACAGCTCGCCGCGCTCGCCGGTGGCGGCGTCCTGGCCGGTGGCGGGGTCGACCAGCCGGCACTCGGAGTTCGGGACGGCGAAGCCGACCGAGCCCTTGGGGACCGACCCCGCGGGCACGTCCGGCGGCTCGGCGCCGAGGTCGGGGGTGGTGTGCGAGACCGGCGACAGCTCGGTCATCCCGTAGCCCTGCGCCACCGTGACGCCGGTGCCGGCGCCCCTGCGCAGCCGCTGCTCGGCGGCGAGCGCGAGCTGCTCGTCGAGGGGGGCGGCACCGGAGGTGACCGAGGTCAGCGAGGAGAGGTCGTACTGGTCGACCAGCGGGTGCTTGGCCAGCGCCAGCAGGATCGGCGGCGCCACGAAGGCCCGGGTGATCTTGTGCTCCTGGATGGTGCGCAGGAAGTCCTCGAGGTCGAAGCGCGGCAGCGTCACGACCGCGCCACCCCAGGCCAGCCCCTGGTTCATCAGCACGGTGAGCCCGTAGATGTGGAAGAACGGCAGGACGGCGATGATCCGCTCGTCCGCGCCGAGCTGGATCAGCGGCCGGCACTGCGTCACGTTGGCCACCAGGTTGCGGTGGGTGAGCATGACGCCCTTGGGCAGGCCCGTGGTGCCGCTGGAGTAGGGCAGCGTGACCAGGTCGTTGGCCGGGTCGATGTCGACCTGGACCGACGGCGCGTCGGTGGAGAGCAGGTCGACCAGGGAGGCGTGGCCCTCGGCGCCGTCCATGACGACGACTTCGCCGACCGGGGACTCCGCCACCGCCGCCAGCGCCCGGTCGAGGAACGGCGAGACGGTGATGAGGATCTTCGCGCCCGAGTCGCGCAGCTGGAACGCGATCTCGTCGGGCGTGTACAGCGAGTTGATCGGCGACATGACGCAGCCGGCGGCCGCGATGCCGTGGAAGACCACCGGGTACCAGGGCGTGTTCGGGCAGAACATCGCGACGACGTCGCCCTTGCGCAGGCCGCGGGCGTGCAGCGCCGCCGCGACGCGGTCGACGTAGGCGGCCAGCTGGCCGTGGGTGATGACGTCGCCCCTGAGACCGTCGATGAGCGCGGGCGCGTCGGGCTTCTCGCGCCCGGCGGCGAGGACGAACTCGGGGACGGAGACGTCGGGGATCTCGACGTCGGGGTAACGGCTGGCCAGCGCCACGGGTGCAGCTCCTTCGCACATCGGTGTGGCGCCAGTCTCACATCCGCCGTGGCCGCGGCCACAGGGGGGTTACCGGTGAGTACCCGGACGTGTGGTCAGCGCGGCCCCACTGCAGGGGCCCGCCGCGAGCGTGCGAGTGGTGGGGAGCAGTGGGGTCCTTCCTCAGCGTGGCCAGAGCACCGACTGGGTGCAGCGGAACAGCGCGATCGTCTTCCCGGACCCGTCCGCGGTCACCACGGCGTCCCACACCTGCGTCGTCCGCCCGGCGTGCGCGTTGGTCGCCACGGTGGTCACCCGGCCCTCGCGCAGGGTGCTGAGGAAGTTGCTCTTCAGCTCGATGGTGGTGAAGCCGGCCGACCCCTCCGGGAGCAGCGCCCGGGTGGCCAGCCCGCAGGCGGTGTCGGCCAGCCCGACCACGGTGGCGGCGTGCAGGTAGCCGTTGGGTGCCAGCAGGTCCGGGCGGACGTCGAGCGCGGCCTCCAGCCGGCCGGGCTCGTGCGCGGTGATCGTCAGCCCCAGCAGGCCCGGGAGGGTGCCCGGCAGCAGCGCGTTGAGCTCGTCGGCGGTGTGGAACCCGGTGGCGGCCATGCGGCCGAACCTAGCCGCGGTGTCGTCCGGCCCCTGCTCGGGCTCGCCCCGCTGCAGGGACCCGCGCGCCGAGCTGGCGAGGCGTGGGGGGCAGCGGGGCCCTTCTTCAGGCCAGGCCGCGGGTGGTGCGCGCGGGCGGGCGGTCGCCGCGGATGGCGGCCACCATGTCCAGCGTCTGGCGGGTCGCCGCGACGTCGTGCGCGCGGAACACCGTCGCACCGAGCCAGGCGCTCACCGCGGTCGCCGCCAGCGTGCCGGTCAGGCGCTGCTCCAGCGGGACGTCGAGGGTCTCGCCGACGAAGTCCTTGTTCGACAGCGCCACCAGCACCGGCCACCCCGTGGCGACCAGCTCGTCGAGCCGCCGGGTCGCCTCCAGCGAGTGCCGGGTGTTCTTGCCGAAGTCGTGCCCCGGGTCGACCAGCACCCGGTCGCGGTCCACGCCCGCCGCGACCGCGGCCTCGGCCAGCGCCGTCGTGCGGGTCACCACGTCGGCCACGACGTCGTCGTAGGTGACCCGGTGCGGGCGGGTGCGCGGCGGCAGGCCGCCGGCGTGCGTGCAGACGAGCCCGGCGCCGGCCTCGGCCGCCACCTCCGCAAGTTCCGGCTCGACGCCGCCCCACGCGTCGTTGACGACGTCGGCCCCGGCGGCGAGCACCTCGCGTGCCACCTCCGCCCGCCAGGTGTCGATGGAGATCGGCAGGGTCGGGTGTGCGGCGCGGATGGCGGCGACCAGGTCGACCGTCCGGCGGATCTCCTCGGCGGCGTCGACCTCCTCGCCGGGCGCGGCCTTGACGCCGCCGACGTCCACCATGTCCGCGCCCTCGGCGACGACCCGGTCGACGCGCTCGACGGCGGCGGCGAGCTCGTAGGTCGCGCCGCGGTCGAAGAAGGAGTCGGGCGTGCGGTTGACGATGGCCATCACCACCAGCCGGCCGGGCGGCACGTCCAGAGCACCGAGCCGCAGCAACCCCGCTCCCCTCGCCGTCGCGCTGTGTGGTGGAGTCAGCCAACCAGATCGGCGTATCGGGAGGAGAGGCTCATGGCACAGACCACGGTGGAGGGCGTCGAGGGCGTGCTGGCCAAGGTCGGCCAGCACCTCGGGCACAGTGACTGGGTGGAGATCACCCAGGAACAGGTGAACCAGTTCGCCGAGGCCACCCACGACCACCAGTGGATCCACGTCGACGTCGAACGGGCGAAGAAGGAGAGCCCCTTCGGCGGCCCCATCGCCCACGGCTACCTGACGCTGTCGCTGGTCTCGGCGCTGTCCGCGCAGATCATCGAGGCGAAGGGCTTCCGGATGGGCGTCAACTACGGCGCCGACAAGATCCGGTTCATGTCCCCCGTGCCGGTCGGCGCCCGCATCCGCGCCTCGGCGACCCTGGACGACGCCAAGCAGTTCGAGGGCGGCGTGCAGATGACCCTGGGCATCACGATGGAGATCGAGAACCAGCCGAAGCCGGCGATGGTCGCTGCGATCCTCTTCCGCCGCTACCTCTGAGCCGGAGACCTCGACGGTCTGCCGGTTGACCTGATCGTCGCCGGTCCTGGCTCACCACCGGTGGTGAGCCAGGACCCGGGACCGTGATCTCAGCTGATCACCGGGGATGGCGGCCTCAGTCGACCAGGGCCTGGTTGACCAGCTGGCGCAGGTAGTTGCGGATCGGCAGCGTGCTCGACGGCAGCAGCTGCGTGTAGAAGCCGACGGTCACGTCCTCCACCGGGTCCACGTAGAACGCGGTGGACGCCGCCCCGCCCCAGCTGTAGTCGCCGAGGCTGGACAGCACGCCGTAGCGCACCGGGTCGATCACCATCGAGAAGCCCAGCCCGAAGCCCACCCCGCGCAGCGGCGTCTCGGCGAACAGCGGCCGGCCGAAGGTCTCCAGGTCCTGGTTGCCCGGCAGGTGGTTGCGGGTCATCAGCGCGATCGTGCGCGAGCCCAGCAGCCGGCCGCCGTCGTAGGAGCCGCCGCGGCGCAGCAGCTCGACGAAGCGCAGGTAGTCCGCGGCGGTGGAGACCAGCCCGCCGCCACCGGAGAGGAAGGCCGGCTTGGAGAGCGCGGTCGCGCCCATCGCGTCGTACGGGGCGAACCCGGTCGGAGCGCCGCCGGGCTGCCCCGGAACGGCGGCGTAGAGCCGGGCCAGCGACTCGGGGTCGTCGCCCTCGCGCAGGCCGAAGGAGGTGTCGGTCATCCCGAGCGGGGCGAAGATGCGCTGCTCGAAGAACTCGTCGAGCGGCTGGCCGGAGACGACCTCGACCAGCCGGCCCAGGACGTCGGTGGAGACGCCGTAGTTCCACTCCGAGCCGGGCTGGAAGACCAGCGGGATCGCGGCCCACTGGCGGCAGACCTCGGCGGAGTCCGCGCCGGCGGGGGTGCCCCACTCGTGCCCGGCGGCCCGGTACATCGCGTCGACCGGGTGGGCGTGGTGGAAGCCGTAGGTCAGCCCGGAGGTGTGCGTGAGCAGGTGCCGGACCCGGATCGGCTCCATCTGTGGCTGGGTGACCGGCTTCTGGGCGGAGCCCGCGACGTAGACGCGGGTCTCGGCGAACTCGGGCAGCCAGCGGGAGATCGGGTCGGAGAGCTCGAAGGCGCCCTCCTCGTACAGCATCATCGCCGCGACCGAGGTGACCGGCTTGGTCATCGAGTAGATGCGCCAGCGGGTGTCCCGCTCGACGGGCAGGCCGGCCTCGACGTCGCGGTACCCGGCGGAGCTGACGTGCACCAGGCGTCCGTGCCGGGCCACGGTCACCAGGTAGCCGGGCAGCTGGCCGTCGTCCACCCAGCGGGCCAGCCGCCGGTCCAGCCGGGTCAGCCGATGGGCGTCGAAGCCGACCTCGGTCGGGTCGGTGTCCACCTCGAGTGCCGTCACGGGTCCTCCGTCCCTCGTGCCGCCCGCCGTCGGACGGCGACTGCCCGGCATCCTCACCCACGCGGTCGTGGGCCCGGTCACAGGGGCAGCCGCCGTCCCGACGGCGGAGGACGGCCCCCTTGCAGGGTCCCGCCGCGAGCGTGCGAGCGGTGGGGGGCAAGGGGGTCCTTGCTCAGACCGGGACGTTGCTCGCGGCCTTCTTCAGGTTCGAGCCGGCGGTGACCTTGACCGTGTTGGCAGCGGGGATGTCGATCGACTCGCCGGTCTGCGGGTTGCGGCCGGTGCGCGCGGAACGCTGGGTGCGCTCGACGGTCAGCAGGCCGGAGACGGCGACCTTCTCGCCGCGGGTGATGGCGTCGACGAGCTCGTCCTGGAGCCCGGCGAGCACCGAGTCCACGGTCGAGGCGGGCACGTCGGCCCGCTTGGCGATGGCGGAGACGAGTTCGGCCTTGTTCACGGGGTTCCTTCCGTGTCGGTGACAGAGCGTGCCGGACAACGCCGGATGGCGAGGTCGGACCGCAGGCACGGTGCCATGCCCCCCTGACAGCCCGCCACCGAGGGGGTCGAACGGGTCCCTCGCGTCCCACCGGTCCCTCGCGGTGGACCGGGTCCCGCGCGGCGCCCCGACGGCCCCCGACCCGACGCCTGTCTACGGTTCAGGCATGCCAGTGATCCCCGGGACCGACCTCACCGTCAGCGACCTCTGCCTGGGCGGCAACGTGTTCGGCTGGACGGCCGACGAGCCGACGTCCTTCGCCCTGCTGGACCGGTTCACCGACGCGACGGTGAGCACCCTGTCGCCGTTCGTCGACACCGCCGAGTCCTACGGCCGCGGCGCCTCGGAGGAGATCCTGGGCAACTGGATGGCCGAGCGCGGCCTGCGCGACCGCATGGTGGTGGCGACCAAGGCCTCGCGGCTGGAGAAGGAGCACCCGCTGTCGGCCGCGGAGATCCGGACGGCGGTCGAGGGCTCGCTGCGCCGGCTGCAGACCGATCGGATCGACCTCTACTACGCGCACTACGACGACGAGAGCACACCGCTGGAGGAGACGCTGCGCGCGTTCGACGAGCTGGTCCAGGCGGGCAAGGTCCGCCACGTCGCGGCGTCGAACTACTCGCCGGAGCGGCTGACCGAGGCGCTGGAGACCTCCGAGCGGCTGGGGCTGACCCGGTACGTGGCGCTGCAGCCGCACTACAACCTCATGGAACGGGCGGCGTACGAGGACGGGCTGCGCGATGTCGTGGCCGCCCACGACCTGGGCGTGCTGCCCTACTACGCGCTGGCCAAGGGCTTCCTGACCGGCAAGTACCGGGCCGGCGAGCAGGTCGACTCGCCGCGGGCGGAGGGTGCCTCGACCTACGTGGGGGAGCGGGGCGACCGGGTGCTGGCCGCGCTGCAGCAGGTGGCCGACGGGCACGGAGTGACGGTCGCGGCGGTGGCGCTGCGCTGGCTGGCCGACCGGCCCACCGTCGTCTCGCCGATCGCCAGCGGCCGCTCGGTGGAGCAGCTGGCCGACCTGCTGCCCATGCAGGACCTCGTGCTCACCGAGGAGGAGACGCAGGCGCTGGACGCCGCCAGCGCCTAGAGCGGCCGCCTTGCAGGGCCCCGCCGTTGGCCCCGTCCAGGGGCCCGCCCCGAGCCTGCGAGGGGTGGGGAGGACGGGGTCCTTCTCCGGTGGGGGCAGGGGGGTCCGCTCTCAACGGCGGGCGACCGCCGCGGCGAGGTCCTCGACGCGCAGCAGGCCCACGACCGCCCCGGTGGCGTCGGTGCAGACCACCGGGTCGAAGCGCTGCGCCGGCGGCCGCGTCATCGCCCGCTGCAGCGTCGCGGCGACGTCGTCCGTGAGGTGGGCGTGGAGCGACACCGGCGCCAGGTGCGGCTCCCCGGTGCGCGGACAGGCCACCCACAGCGCGACCGGCTCCCCCCGCCCGCCCACCAGCACCGCCGGGGGGACGGCGGGCGGCGGCTGACCGACGTCGCACTGGCGCACCGGGCGCACGAGCGCGGCGAGCCCCGCGGGGACCCGGGCGCGGGCGGCGGAGGTGCGGACCAGCGCGGCGACCTCCGGGGCCAGCGGGGCGGGCTCCGGCGTCGGCCGGCCGAGCAGCCAGCCCTGCGCGAGCGGGACGCCGAGCCGGGCCAGCGCGGCGAGCTCCCCGGCCGTCTCGACGCCCCCGGCCACGAGCCGGGCGCCGATCCGGCCGGCGAGGTCGCGCACGACCTGGGTGAGCGCGGTGCGGACCGGGTCGCCGTCGGCGCCGGTCACCAGGGTCCGGTCGAGGCCGACGAGCTCCGGGCGGACGGCGGCCACGAGCGGCAGGCCCGAGGCCGCGTCGTCCACCGCGACGAGGGCCCGGCGGGCGCGCAGGGCGTCGGTCTGCCGACGCAGCGCGTCGAGGTCGTCGACCGGCGTGTGCCCGGCGAGCTGGACGACGACGCGGGACAGGTCCGGCCGGGTGGCGAGGGCCTCCTGGACCGGGGCGCTGCCGAGCAGGTGCGGGCCGACGGGAACGGTGAGGGACGCGCCGTCGGGCAGCAGCGGGACGGCGGCCAGCGCCTTGGTGACCGCCAGCGCCTCGAGCTCGGCGGCCAGGCCGCAGTCGGCGGCGGCCGCGTACCAGACGTCGGGCCCGGTGGTCCCCGGGAAGCGGGGGAGCGCCTCGTAGCCCACGATCCGCGCGGTGGCGAGGTCGACGACCGGCTGGAACACCAGCGTGAGGTCGTCGGGGTCGGCCAGCAGCGGACGGCAGTCCGGCAGCCGGCTGGGAAGGATCGCCGTCACGGTCACCCCATCGGCGCCGGCGCTGCCGGGCTCCACCCGGGACCGGGCCCACCTCACCCGACGGGGTGGACGACGGGGGTGACACGTGCGGGGGACGTTCCGGGGCCGCGGGGACGGTGCGTGTCAGGATGTGGGGTCGACGCGGCTGGCGCACGGGCCGCCCACAGCGGACGAGGGAGCGCGTGCATGGCGTCGGCACCCCCGCCCCCGCGGACCGACGTGCTCACCGACCCCGAGCGCGTCGCGGCGGCCCGTCGGCTGCTCGCCGAGGCCTCGCCCGGCGTCCACGACCGGCTCGCCGAGCTCGCGGCGCGGCTGACGCAGACCCCGGCGGCGCTGGTCTGCCTGGTCACCGACGCCGAGGTGCCCGTGGGGTCCTGCGGACTGCCGGCGTCGGTCGTCTGCGGTCCGCTGCCACTCGACGGCTCCCCGTGCGCGGTGACCGTCGGGCGGGGCGCCCCCGTCGTCGTCCCGGACGCGGGGCAGGACGAGCGGCTGGCCGCGCTGCCCGCGGCGGTCGACGGGGCGCTCGTCGCCTACCTCGGCGTCCCCCTGCGCACCCGGTCCGGGCAGGTCGTCGGGACGCTGGCGGTGTTCGACGGCGTCCGGCGGGACTGGTCGCCGGACCAGGTCATCTCGCTCGGGCAGCTGGCCGCCTCGGTGGTCGCCGAGCTCGAGGTGTCCGCGGCCCGGTCGGCCACGGACGCCTCCCTGATGCGCCTGGAGCTGGCGCTGGAGGCCGGCGCCGTAGGCACCTGGGAGGTCGACCTGCAGCAGCACACCATCGACTGGGACGAGCGCTGCGCGGCGGTCTTCGGCTACGACTCCACCGTCCGGCTGGGGATGGACCGGCTGTTCGCCGAGCACGTGCACCCCGACGACCGGGAGCGCGCGCAGCAGGAGATGCAGGCGGCGATCGACGCCGTGGCCCAGTACGCCGTCGAGCTGCGCGTGGTCCGCACCGACGGCGGGGTGCGCTGGACGATCAGCCGCGGCCGGGTCCTGGCCGGTCCGGACGGCGCCCCGCAGCGGATCGTGGGGACGGTCGTCGACGTCACCGAGGCCCACGAGCAGGCCGACCGGGAGCTCGACGCCGTCCGCCGCGCCGCCGCGATCGCCGAGGTCGCCGCCGAGCTCGCCGGCGCCACGCAGGTCACCCAGCTCGCCGAGATCGCGCTGCGCGCGGCTGCCGTCCTGGACGCGGAGTCGATCGGCCTGGCGGTGTTCGACCCACGCGACGACGAGCTGTACCTCCACCTGACCCGGCGCATCGTCGACACCATGGCCAGCGCGGCCGACGTCCAGCTGCCGTCCGGCGGGGTGCAGACGCCGCTGGACGACGAGCTGCCCACCCAGTGGGTCGCCCGGCACGGCGAGGCGCTGCTGTTTCCCGACGCCGCCGAGGTCGAGGCCCGCTTCCCGCGGATGGCCGAGGTCAACGCGGTCCTGGGCACGCGGGCCCTGGCCGCGTTGCCGCTGCGGGTCGAGGGCCGGCTGCTCGGCAGCTTCGTCGTCGTCTGGACGACCGAGCACGCCTTCCCCGACCGCGACGTCGAGCTGCTCGAGGGGCTCACCGCCCAGATCGCGCTGACCGCCTCCCGGCTGCGGGCCGATGCCGTGCGCGCCGACGCGGTGGCCGAGATGACCGCGGCCACCGCCCGGCTGCAGCTGCTCGCCGACACCGGCCGGGTGCTGTCGGGGACGCTGGAGATCACCCGGCAGGTCGGCCAGCTCGCCGACGTCGTCGTCCCCACCCTGGCCGACTGGTGCTGGCTGGTGGTCACCGACGAGCAGGGCCGGCTGCGCGAGATGGCCTCGGCGCACCGCGACCCCGCGCTGCGCGCCGAGCTGGAGCTGTACGTGCACTCGATGGTCGCGGTGATGACCGAGGAGGCCGCCGCGTCGGTGGTCACCCGCACCGGCCGACCGCTCGTGCTGCCCCGGATCGACGCGGCGCGGATCGAGCGCGCCATCCCCGAGCCGGCGACCCGCGAGCTGCTGGGCCGGCTGGGCCTGGCCTCCGGTGTGATCGTGCCGCTGGTCGCCCGCGGGCAGTCCCTCGGCGCGCTGGGCCTGTTCAACGGCGCGGAGCGGGGGCCGCACACGCCGGCCGAGGTCGAGACCGCGGTCGAGGTGGGCCGCCGGGCCGGGCTGGCGCTGCACCACGCCCGGCTCTACGGCCAGCAGCGGGCCCTGGCGGGAGCGCTGCAGCACAGCATGCTCACCGACCCGCCGGAGCCGGAGCACTGCGAGATCGTCGTCCGGTACGTGCCGGCCGCCGAGGGCGCGGAGATCGGCGGCGACTGGTACGACGCGTTCCTCGAGCCGGGCGGGGCGACCGTGCTGGCCATCGGTGACGTCGTCGGCCACGACGTCCGGGCCGCCGCGGCGATGGGCCAGCTGCGCGGCCTGCTGCGCGGGATCAGCTACTCCAGCGGCGCCCCGCCGGCGCAGGTGCTGACCCAGGTCGACCGCGCCGTCCGCGGGCTGGGGCTGGACACGATGGCCACGGCGGTGGTCGCCCGCCTCGAGCAGGGGGACGACGACCGGGCCGCCGACCGGACGCTGCTGCGCTGGTCCAGCGCCGGCCACCCGCCGCCGGTGCTGCTCCGGCCCGACGGTCGGGTGCAGGTGCTCGACGGCGACCTGCCCGACCTGCTGCTCGGCGTCGACCCCTCGGTAACGCGGCACGACCGGGTCGCCGTCCTCCCCGCCGGCAGCACGGTCTTCCTGCACACCGACGGGCTGGTCGAGCGCCGCGACCGCGACCTCGACACCGGCACCGCCGCGCTGGTGTCCGTGCTGGCCGAGTACGCCACGCTGCCGCTGGCCGACCTGTGCGACCGGGTTCTCGAGCGGCTGTTCCTGCCCGACGCCGAGGACGACGTCGCGCTGCTCGCCGTCCGGCTGACGCGGGCCGTGCCCCTGGCCTGACGCCGGGGTCCGCTCAGCGGCGGTCGCGGCGGCGCCAGCGGGCCGGACGCACGGCGCGCACGCGCAGCAGCCGGTGGCGCGCCCGGTCGGGCAGGTCGACGGCGACCGGGGCCTCCCAGCCACGCCACACCGAGAGCACCCGCAGCGCGGCGACCAGCACGATGACCAGGGCGGCGACCAGGATCGGGTCGAGGCCGGCCGGGCCGGAGAGCACGGTGAGCGCGATGGCCCCGAGCAGCGCGGCGACCGCGTTGTACGGGCCGGGCTGCACGATGTCGGCGCGCTGGGCCAGCAGCACGTCGCGGATCACCGCGCCACCGACCGCGGTGACCGTGCCGACGAAGACCACGCTGGGACTGGGCAGCGCGGCCAGCTGCGCCTTCTGCGCGCCGATGACGGTGAAGAAGCCGAGGGTGACGGCGTCGAGGACGACGAGCAGGCCGGTCAGCCGGGACAGCCAGCCGGAGAAGTAGAACGTCACCGTCGCGGTGACGGCCACCGTGGGCAGGTAGGCGGGGTTGGTGAGGGCGACCGGCGGCAGGTCGCCGAGCAGCACGTCGCGCACCAGCCCGCCGCCGAGCCCGCCGGTGACGGCCAGCAGCAGCACGCCGGAGACGGCGAACCCCTCGCGGGCGGCGAGCAGCCCCCCGGTCAGCGCGCCCACCACGATCGCCGCGAGGTCGACCGCCGCCGGCACCCGCAACGTCTCGGTGGCCGCGGCCAGGATCTCCACGGCCGCATCCTGCCGCGCCGTCCGCCGGGCCCGGCCGCACCCTCCGCCGTCCCTCCCTCGTCCCCCCTCGCTGCTCCCTCGCTGCGGTGATCATGGGGTCGTCGCACGCATCGGCGGCGTGTCGCGCCGTGTCGGCGGCAACAACCCCATGATCAACACGGTGAGGAGAGTGCGACCGCCGGTGACAGGAGGGCGCGGACGCCGCTAGCTTGCGGCTCCACCCGCCACTCCCCTGGAGGTCGCCGTGCCCGTACGCCCGCCGGACGAGAACGAGGTGGCCGCGCTCGCGGCCAGCTACGGCATGAAGCCCACCGCCGAGGAGGTGGCCGCCTACACCCCGATCGTCGCGGCCTTCCTCAGCTCCTACGACGCGGTCGAGGAGCTCTACGCCGGGATCGCCCCGCAGGCGCCCGCCGACCGGCCGAGCACCCGCCCCGACGACGCCGACAACACGCTCGGCGCCTGGTACGTGACCACGGAGATCCGCGGTGCCGCGGACGGACCGCTGGCCGGCCGGACGGTGGCGGTCAAGGACAACGTCGAGGTCGCCGGCGTCCCGATGATGAACGGCTCGCACACCGTCGAGGGGTTCGTCCCACGGGAGGACGCCACCGTCGTCACCCGCCTGCTCGAGGCCGGCGCGACGATCACCGGCAAGTCCGTCTGCGAGGACCTCTGCTTCTCCGGCGGCAGCCACACCTCCGTCACCGGGCCGGTGCGCAACCCGTGGGACCCGTCCCGCACCACCGGTGGCAGCTCCAGCGGCAGCGCCGCGCTGGTGGCGTCCGGGGTGGTCGACCTGGCGGTCGGCGGGGACCAGGGCGGCTCGATCCGCATGCCCGCGGCCTTCTCCGGCATCGTCGGCCACAAGCCCACGCACGGGCTGGTGCCCTACACCGGCGCGTTCCCCATCGAGCTGACCCTCGACCACCTGGGCCCGATGACCCGCACGGTCGCCGACGCGGCAGCGATGCTCGACGTCCTCGCCGGCCGGGACGGCAACGACCCGCGCCAGCCCGCCGACGTGGTGCCCGAGCAGTACGCCGCCGCGCTGGGCGGGGACGTCGCGGGGCTGCGGGTCGGGGTCGTCGCCCAGGGCTTCGGCTGGGCGGAGCTCTCCGAGGCCGGCGTCGACGACACCGTCCGGGCGGCCGCCGAGCGGCTGCGGGAGCTGGGCATCGAGGTGGTGGACCTCGACCTGCCCTGGCACCGGCACGCGCTGCACGTCTGGAACGTCATCGCCACCGACGGCGCCACGGTGCAGATGATCGAGGGCAACGGCTACGGCTGGAACTACGAGGGCCGCTACGACCCCGAGCTGATCGCCCACTACGGCCGCCAGCGCCGCGAGGTGGTCGACCGGTGGTCCCCGACGGTGACGGCGGTGGCGCTGGCCGGCCGCTGGTCGTACGAGCGGGAGCAGACCCGGCACTACGCGATGGCGCAGAACCTGGCCACCGAGGTGCGCCGGCAGTACGACGCCGCGCTGGCCGACGTCGACCTGCTGGTGATGCCGACCGTGCCGATGGTGGCCCCGGAGATCCCGGCCCCGGACGACCCGGTGGAGACCCGGGTGGCCCGCGCGCTGGAGATGATCGTCAACTGCGCGCCGTTCGACGTCAGCGGCCACCCGGCCACCAGCGTCCCGGCCGGGCTCTCGCAGGGGCTGCCGGTCGGGATGATGCTGGTCGGCCGCCGGTTCGAGGACACCACCCCGCTCAAGGTGGCGCACGCCTTCGAGCAGCTGGTCGGCGGCTTCCCGAGCCCACCGGCCCGCTGACGCGCTCGCTCCGACCCCGCCGACCCCTCCCGCCCGTTGATCATGGGGTCGTCGTCGGCCACTGCGGCGTGTCCGGCCGTGTCGGCGGCAACAACCCCATGATCAACGGCGGCCCCGGACGGGGTCCGCTCACTGGCCGGGCGGGACCTCCAGCGAGGTCGCCGTCCCGCGGCGCAGCTGGGCGTCCTGGGTCGCCCCGTCGTGGCCGAACATGGCCTCCTGGCGGCCGGCCTCCTCGCGGAGGATCGCCGCGCCCTTCCAGTCCTCCGGGATGGCGAAGGCGTCGACCAGCGTGACCATGTGCGGGCGCAGGTCCTCGAGCAGCGCGTTCACCGTGGCGGTGAGCGCCTTGGAGCGGTTCGGGGTGAGCCGGCCGTGCTCGAGGAACCAGGCCCGGTCGGCCTCGATGGTCGTGAGCGCGTACAGGTCGCAGACGCGCTCGATCAGGGCCCGCGCGTCGACGTCGGTCGTCCGCTCGATGCCGGCGACGAAGGCCTCCAGCACGATGCGGTCGATGTGCGCCTGCGCGGTCCGCAGCACGTGGTCCTGGACGTCGTTGAACACGTCGAAGGGCCGGGCGCCGGGGGTGTCCGCGCCGCGCCGCAGCCGCCGGATCGCGCCCTCGAGCAGGTGCTTCTCGCGGTCCTCGAGCATCTTCAGCTGCCATCCGCGGTCGAGCAGCGGCACCTCGTCCTCCCGGCCCGGGACGGCGTCGACGAGCCGGGCGATCAGGCCGCGGGCCGCCGTCCGCTCGAGCACGGTCTCCCGGACCATGTCGGCGATGAACCCGACCTTGCCCCAGCCGTCGAGCGAGCCGAAGGCGTCGCGGTAGCCGGTGAGCAGGCCCTTGGCGACCAGCTGCAGCAGGACGGTGTTGTCGCCCTCGAAGGTGGTGAACACGTCGGTGTCGGCCTTGAGGTGCGGCAGCCGGTTCTCCTGCAGGTAGCCCGCGCCGCCGCAGGCCTCGCGGGCCATCTGGATGGTCCGCGTGGCGTGCCAGGTCTGGGCGGCCTTGAGCCCGGCGGCCCGGGACTCCAGCTCGCGCTGCGCGCCCTCGTCGAGGTCCTCCGCGCCCTGGACGTCGTGCATCGTGCCGACCAGCTCCTCCTGCGCGAAGGAGTACGCGTAGGTGGCGGCCAGCGCCGGCAGCAGCTTGCGCTGGTGCACGAGGTAGTCGTTGAGCAGGACCTCGCGGTCGGCACCCGGCGCGGAGAACTGCCGGCGGGTCTCGCCGTAGCGGACGGCGATGTCGAGGGCGAGCTTGGTCGCCGCCGACGCGGAGCCGCCGACGCTCACCCGGCCGCGCACCAGGGTGCCCAGCATGGTGAAGAAGCGGCGGGTCTCGTTCTCGATCGAGCTGGTGTAGGTGCCGTCCTCGGCGACCTGGCCGTAGCGGTCGAGCAGCATGTCCCGCGGCACGGTCACGTGGTCGAAGCTCAGCCGGCCGTTGTCGACGCCGAGCAGGCCGGCCTTGGGGCCGTCGTCGCCGATGGTGACGCCCGGCATCGGGTCGCCCTGCTCGTCGCGGATCGGCACCAGCCAGGCGTGCACCCCGTGCCTGCGGCCCCGGGTCACCAGCTGGGCGAACACGACCGCCATCCGGCCGTCCCTGGCCGCGTTGCCGATGTAGTCCTTGCGGGCGGCCTGGTGCGGGGTGTGCAGGTCGAACGTCTGCGTCTCGGGGTCGTAGGTGCACGTCGTCCGCAGCTGCTGGACGTCGGAGCCGTGCCCGGTCTCGGTCATGGCGAAGCAGCCGGGCAGCTCGAAGCTCATGATGTCGCGCAGGTACGCCTCGTGGTGCCGCTCGGTGCCCAGCGCCTGCACGGCCCCGCCGAACAGGCCCCACTGGACGCCGGCCTTCACCATCAGCGACAGGTCGGTGAACGCCAGCATCTCGATCGAGGTGACCGAGCCGCCGGCGTCGTCCTCGCCGCCGTACTCCTTGGGGTAGCCGAGGGTGACCCGGCCGGACCGGGCGATCTTCGCCGCCATCCGGGTGACCCGCTCGCGGGCCTGCCGCACGTTCTCGCCGTAGACCGGCAGCAGGTCGGGGTCGTGCAGGTTCTCCCGCGCGTCGCGGCGCACGTGGCCCCAGCGGCCGTCGAGCACCTCGGTGAGCGCCTTCGGGTCCACCCTGTGCGGCAGGCTCGTGGTCACGGTTGTTCCTCCTTGCGGGACACGACGCCGGAGAGTCCGGCCCAGGCGAGATCGGTCAGGTGCGCGGCGAGTTCCACCCGGGGCATCGGACGATCGGCCTGCAACCACCAGTCGGCGGCCGAGCGGACGAGGCCGACCAGGCCGTGGCCCCACGGGAGCGCGGCGGCGGGGTCGCGGCCGGCCTGCTCCAGGGTCACGGCGACCAGCGCGGCCGCCTGGTCGCCGACGAGGTGGGAGAGGTTGGCGATCGGGTCTGCGTCACCGGGCTGGCCGCCCTGGCGGGCCGGTGCCTGGACGACGAACCGGTACAGCTCGGGGTCGGCCTCGAGGAACGCCAGGTAGGTCTCGACGGCGGCGGCCACCATCTGCCGCGGCTCGCCGGTGCTCTCCATCGCCTCGCGCAGGCGCGCGGTGAGGGAGGCGGCCACCCGGCTGCAGACGGCGACGTGCAGCTCGGTGCGGTCGGCGAAGTGCCGGTAGACGACGGTCTTGCTGGTGCCGGCGGCGGTGGCGATCTCCTCCATGCCGACGCCCGCGCCGTGCCGGCCCACCGCGGCGATGGTGGCGTCGACCAGCTGCTCGCGGCGGGCGCGCCGGTGCTCGTCCCACCGCGAGTCGCGGCGGTCGCGCCTCGACGTCTCGGCTTTCACGGGACCCACAGTACCTGATACCCTGGGTTTCAGACATTCGCCGGGGCGGTGCCGTGCCGCCCGTGCCCCCATCCAGTGATCCGGAGGGTCCCGATGGCTCCGCAGACCCGGAAGGCCGCGATCGTCGGCGGCAACCGCATCCCCTTCGCCCGCTCGAACTCCGCGTACGCGCAGGCGTCCAACCAGGACATGCTCACCGCGACGCTGGACGGGCTGGTCGCCCGCTTCGGGCTGCAGGGCCGGCGGGTCGGCGAGGTCGTCGCGGGTGCGGTCCTCAAGCACTCCCGCGACTTCAACCTGACCCGTGAGGCGGTCCTCGGCTCGCGGCTGTCGGCCGCCACCCCGGCCTACGACGTGCAGCAGGCTTGCGGCACCGGGCTCGAGGCCGCGATCCTGGTCGCCAACAAGATCGCGCTGGGGCAGATCGAGTCCGGCATCGCCGGCGGCGTCGACACCACCTCCGACGCCCCGCTGGCCATCCACGACGAGATGCGCCGCGTACTGATCGCGCTCAGCAGCGCCGGGACGGTGCAGCAGCGGCTCAGGGCGCTCGCCGGCGTGCGACCCGGGATGCTCGTGCCCGAGGCCCCGCGCAACGCCGAGCCGCGCACCGGCCTGTCGATGGGCGAGCACCAGGCGATCACCGCCAGGGAGTGGGGGATCAGCCGCGCGGCCCAGGACGAGCTGACCGTCCGCTCGCACCACAACCTCGCCGCGGCCTACGAGCGCGGCTTCTTCGACGACCTGGTCACCCCCTACCTGGGCCTGACCCGTGACGAGAACCTGCGGCCGGACACCTCGGTGGAGAAGCTCGCGAAGCTGACGCCGGTCTTCGGCACGGGCGACCCCGACGCCACCATGACCGCGGGCAACTCGACGCCGCTGTCCGACGGCGCCTCCGCCGTCCTGCTGGCCTCCGACGAGTGGGCCGCCGAGCACGGCCTGCCGGTGCTCGCCCACCTCGTCGACGCGCAGACCGCTGCGGTCGACTACGTGCACGGGGGCGAGGGCCTGCTGATGGCCCCGGCGTACGCCGTCCCGGTGCTGCTGGCCCGCAACGGCCTGACCCTGCAGGACTTCGACTACTACGAGATCCACGAGGCGTTCGCCTCGACGGTGCTCGCCACGCTGGAGGCCTGGGAGGACCCGGCGTTCTGCAAGGAGCGGCTGGGTCTGGACGCCCCGCTGGGCGCCATCGACCGGTCGAGGCTCAACGTCAACGGCTCGTCGCTGGCGGCCGGCCACCCGTTCGCCGCGACCGGCGGGCGCATCGTCGCCTCGCTGGCCAAGCAGCTGCACGAGGCGGGCCCCGGCAAGCGCGGCCTGATCTCGATCTGTGCGGCCGGCGGCCAGGGCGTCGTCGCCGTCCTCGAGTCCTGAAGGGAACGCACCCCGTGAGTGACTGGTACCGCGACTTCGCCAACTCCGGCGTCGGCTCGACCGTGGTCGAGCAGCTCGGCCTGCCCCGCCCGGCCGTGCTGCGCCGCTACGAGCCGGGCGCACCGCTGCTGACCGGCCCGGCCGTGGTCGGCACCACCGGCGGGGGTCGGCTGCACGAGACCCTGATCCGCGTGCTCGAGGACGCCGGCGTCCCCGTGCAGCCGCCGACGGCCACCGACGGCGAGCGGCTGGGAGCCGTGCTGCTCGACGCCACCGGCGTGACCGGCCCGGCCGACCTCGCCGCGGCGCACGAGTTCCTCGCCCCGGCGGTCCGGCGGCTGGGCCCGTCGGGCCGGGTGCTGGTGCTGGCCGACCCGCCGTCGGACGCCGGCTCCCCGGCGCAGGCCGCCGCCCGACAGGCGCTGGAGGGCCTGGTCCGCTCGGTCGCCAAGGAGCTGCGCGACGGCGCGACGGCGAACCTGCTGCTCGTGCCGGCCGGTGCGGAGGCCTCCGTGCCCGGACCGGTCCGCTTCTTCCTCTCCGGCCGCTCGGCCTACGTCGACGGCCAGGTGGTCACCCTGGCGGCCGCGCACGTCCCGGCGGTCGAGGACGAGGAGCGCCCGCTGGCCGGGGAGGTCGCCGTCGTCACCGGGGCCGCCCGCGGCATCGGCGCGTCCATCGCCCGGGTGATGGCCCGCGACGGCGCCTCCGTGGTCGCCGTCGACGTCCCCGCCGCCGGCCAGTCGCTGGCCGAGGTGGCCAACGAGATCGGCGGGACGGCGCTGCAGCTCGACATCACCGCGCCCGACGCCGCCCAGCGGCTGATCGCCCACCTGCGGGAGCGGCACGGCGGGGTGGACGTCGTCGTCCACAACGCCGGCATCACCCGCGACAAGCTGCTGGTGAACATGGACGCCGCCCGCTGGAACCCGGTGATGGCGGTCAACCTGCAGGCGCAGCTGGACACCACCCAGGCGCTGCTCGACGCCGAGGGCCTGCTGGGGTCCGGCGCCCGGGTGGTCTGCGTGAGCTCGCAGTCGGGCATCGCCGGCAACCGCGGGCAGACGAACTACGCGGCGTCCAAGGCCGGCGTCATCGGCATGGTGCGGGCGTGGGCGCCGGCGTTCGCCGAGCGCGGCGCGACGATCAACGCGGTCGCGCCGGGGTTCATCGTCACCGAGATGACGGCGAGGATGCCGTTCGGCACCCGCGAGATCGGCTCGCGGATCAACTCGCTGCAGCAGGGCGGCCTGCCGGTGGACGTCGCGGAGACGATCGCCTGGCTGGCGCAGCCGAGTGCCGCCGGGGTCAACGGGCAGGTCGTGCGGGTGTGCGGCCAGTCCTTCCTGGGGGCGTGATGGCCCGCACCGTGCTGGAGTCGGCGCCGTCGATGCCGGCGCTGTTCGCCCGGGCCGTGGCCACCGCACGCGGCCGCGGCGGCGACCTGCCCGACACCCGGCTGGCCCGCACCGGCGTGCGCGTCGAGGCCGCCGACCTGGGCGCCTACGACCGGGTCTGCGGCTTCCCCCTGGCCGACGCGCTCCCCGCCACGTACCCGCACGTGCTGGCGTTCCCGCTGCAGCTGGCGCTGATGAGCGACCGGTCGTTCCCGCTCGCCCTGCCGGGCCTGGTGCACGTGCGCAACCGGGTCGACGTGCTGCGGCCGGTCCGGGCCGACGAGGCGCTGGACCTGGAGGTCTGGGCCGAGCGGTTCGCCCGGCACCCACGCGGGGCGACGGTCGACCTGTGCGCGTCGGTCTCGGCCGGTGGCGCCGAGGTGTGGCGCTCGCGGTCGACGTACCTGTCCCGCGGCGCGCAGGCGCCGGAGGGCGCGCCGCGGTCCGACCTCTCGCTGTCGGTCGGGGACCTGCCGCGTCCCGTCGCCACCTGGCAGGTGCCCGACGACGCCGGACGCCGCTACGCACGGGTCTCCGGCGACGTGAACCCGATCCACCTCTCCGGGCTGACCGCCAAGGCCTTCGGCTTCAAGCGGGCGATCGCGCACGGCATGTGGGTGAAGGCCCGGGCGCTCGCGGCGCTGACCGGACGGCTGCCCGACGCGATGGCGGTCGACGTGGTGTTCAAGAAGCCGCTGTTGCTGCCCTCGACGGTCACCCTCGCCACCGCCCCGGTGGACGGCGGCTGGGACCTCGCCGTCCGCAACGTGAAGACCGCCGCCGACCACCTGATCGGCACGCTCCGTCCGCTCTGAGCCACCCTTCCCGGTCGACGTGTCGATGCTGCTGGGGCGACTGATGCGTCTGTGCGTAACGACCGCAGGACTTTCTGCGACGAGCGGACGAGATCGGCCGCAACCCGCGCCAGGAAGTGATCTTGTCGGGGAGCGCCCGGAGAGCGGGCGACGCGCCCGGCGTCCCGGGCACCCCGATGGGAGTGCGACGTGCGTACCGCGTCACCCGTCCGTCGCGCCGCCGGCCTGCTGGCCGTCGGAGCGATCGGCATGTCCACAGCGGTCCTGGGTGCCGGTGCGGCCCAGGCCGCCCCCACGCTCGAGCCGTTCGCAGGCACGGTCAGCGGCGATCCCGGCGGCCAGGACACCCGCATCACCGTCCCCGCCGGCTACTGCGCCATCGACTGGGACCTCCGCGGCGCCCAGGGCGGGGCGTCCGACGGCACCCCCGGCGGCCTCGCCGCTCGCCTGCTGGGGACCACCTGGGTCCGCGAGGGCGACGAGTACCTGCTCCAGCCCGGCGAGGTGGGTGGCTCCGCCGACCAGCCGACCGGCGGACGCAGTGGGTCGACGACCAGCGGGTCGACCACCTACGGGCCCGTGACGACCGGTGAGTCCGGGAACGCCGACGAACTCGTGCGGACCAGCGGTGGCGGTGGCGCCTCCACCGTCCGCTACGGCGGCACCACGGACGGCCTGGTGCTGTTGCTGGCGTACGGCGGCGAGGGCGCCTCCAGCCAGGACTGGGGGCCGCTTCCCCGAGGTGGTGGACGCGGCTACAACGTCGTCGGCGGGACGTCCGCCGCGGTCGGCGAGGCCCTCGAGTCCGAGTGGTCCGCCGGGGGACCGGGCAGCATCGGCTACGAGGGCGTCCCGTGCGAGTACGCCCCCGAGGCGCCCGTGATGCAGCACGCGCTGCCCACGGGCGCGGACGCGATCACCGTCCGGTTCTGGGCGCCGAACAACGGGTCGGCGCTCGACGCCCGGGCGGACGTGACCGGCTACGAGCTCACCCTGGACGGCGGCACGACGTGGCGCCCGATCAGCCCCACCCGGACCGACGAGACCCCCGCGCTGACCGCCGTCGTGACCGGGCTCGACCAGGGCACGTACCCCGTGGCCGTCCGCGCCACCAGCAGCATCGGCCCGAGCGCAGCGAGCACGGTGTTCACCGCACGCGTCGTCCGGCCGCTCGGGACCCCGACCGGCGTGACGGCGAGCGTCGGCACCTCCTCCATCCGGGTCGGCTTCGAGCACCCGGCCGACGAGACCGGGATCCTCGGGTACACGGCCAGCGCCTTCCCGGACGCCGAGTGGGAGGACATCCAGGACACCTGGCCCTCCGCCGGAGCCATCTGGTGCGACGCCGAGGCGGACGAGAACGGCTGCCTGATCGGCGTCCCCGCCGGCTACAGCTACTCGGTCGTCGTCTACGCCCGGGGTGCGGACGGCTACACCGGCGCCGACACCACGCCGATCGTCACCGAGGTCGTCCCGGGTCCGCAGCGGCCCGCCACGGCACCGACCGGCGCGGGCCCGCTGAGCACCGAGGGCGGCTCCGTCGACCAGGTCACCCCGGGTGAGGAGGTGGTCCTGACCGGGAGCGGCTTCCTGCCCTTCTCCACGGTCGTCCTGACCATGTACTCGACCCCGACCCCGCTGGGGACCGCGGTCGCCGGGGCCGACGGGACCTTCACGGCCACCGTGACGATCCCCACCGGGCTCGCCGCCGGGACGCACGCGCTGGTCGCCTCCGGGATCGACGACTCGGGCGACCCGTACGCCCTCCGGATGGACGTCACCCTCACCGGCGCCACCGCCGGCCCGACCGGGACGTCCGGCTCGACCGGCACCACTGTGTCCACCGAGGCGTCCACCACCGGCTCGGCCGGCTCCACCGGCGCCGGCGAGGCCGGCACCCTGGCGTTCACCGGGGCGTCGGTCGTGGTGCCGGGCGTCGCCGGCCTGGTCGTGCTCGTGGCCGGCGGTGCCCTGGTCCTGCTGGGACGACGGCGCGCGGCGCGCTGATCAGCCGATGACGACGGGGTCGTCCGGGTGCTCGCGGGAGCATCCGGGCGACCCCGTCGTCGTACGCGGGCTGCGGGCCGGCCGGTCCTCCGGTGAGGTGGGTCCGTGGAGCACACGGACCCGACCGAGCACCCCCGACCGCTGCTGCGCCGTCCCTGGACCCCGCTCGACGGGGAGTGGGAGTTCGCGGCCGACCCCGACCTCGCCGGCACCGTCGGCAGCATCGCGTTCGACCGCACCATCCGGGTGCCCTACGCCCCGGAGACCCCGGCCAGCGGCGTGCACTGGACCGGGCGGCTCGACCGCGCCTGGTACCGCCGCCGGCTGCCCGGCCGCGCCGGCGACCGGCGCACCGTCCTGCACTTCGGCGCCGTCGACCGCGTCTGCGACGTGTGGGTCGGCGGCACGCACGTGGCTTCCCACGAGGGCGGCTACACGCCGTTCGGCGTCGATGTCACCGACTTCCTGGGGGACGACGGCGCCGAGCTGGTGGTCCGCGCCGATGACGACCCGCTCGACCTCGAGGCGCCGCGCGGGAAGCAGGACTGGCGGGACGAGCCGCACGACATCTGGTACCCGCGCACGACCGGCATCTGGCGCACGGTCTGGCTGGAGCAGGTGGCGCCGCGGCACATCACCGACGTCCAGTGGCGCGGGGACCCGCGCACGCTGCGGGTCGACGTCCGCGTGCGGCTCGCCGTCCGCGTCTCCGGCGCCCGGTTGCACCTGCGGCTGCGCGCCGGCGACCGGCTGCTGGTGGACGACGCGGTGCGGGTGGACGGCGACGTCGTCGAGCGCACCGTCCAGGTGGGGGACGGCGGCGTCGACGACCGCAACGGGCTCGTCTGGCGGCCCGTCCCCGACCCGGTGCTGCTGGACGCCGAGCTGGCCCTGGTCGCCGACGGCGGCGAGGTGCTCGACGAGGTCGAGAGCTACACCGCGCTGCGCTCGGTCGAGGTCGGCGACGGGCGGCTGCTGGTCAACGGCCGCCCCACGCCGCTGCGGCTGGTGCTCGACCAGGGCTACTGGCCCGACACCGGTGCCACCCCGCCCGACGTCGCGGCACTGCGGCGCGACCTCGAGCTGACCCGGGCGCTGGGCTTCACCGGGGCCCGCAAGCACCAGAAGACCGAGGACCCGCGGTACCTCGCCCTGGCCGACCGGATGGGGCTCATGGTGTGGGCCGAGATGCCCTCGGCGTACCGGCCCGGCCCGACGGCCGGCGCGCGGTTGCTGCGGGAGTGGGCCGACGTGGTGGTCGCCCACCGCGGGTTCCCGAGCGTGGTGGGCTGGGTGCCGCTCAACGAGTCGTGGGGCGTGCAGGAGGCGGAGGTCGACGAGCGGCAGCGCGGGCTGATCCGGGCGCTGGCGGCGACGGCGGACGCGCTCGACGGCACCCGCCCGGTCTCGGCCAACGACGGCTGGGAGACCCTCGGCGGCGACATCCTGGGCGTGCACGACTACGAGCAGGACCCCGCGGTGCTCGGCGAGCGCTACGCCACGGCCGCGGACCTCGAGCGGGTGGCCACGGGTCGCCGTCGCGACGGGTACCTGGCCGACCTCGACCGCGCGGGCGTCGCCGGCCGGGCCGTCGTCCTCTCGGAGTTCGGCGGCGTGGCGCTGCGCTCCCCGGAGGACGAGGGCTGGGGCTACGCCGACGCCACCTCGCCGGAGGACCTGCTGGCCCGCTACCGCGCTCAGTGGGCCGCGGTGCACGGCAGCTCCGCGCTCGCCGGCGCCTGCTGGACGCAGCTGTCCGACACGTACCAGGAGCGCAACGGGCTGGTGACCGCGGACCGGGCGCCCAAGGTCGACGTCGAGGCGCTGCGCCGGGCCACCCTCGGCGAGGCCTGAGCCTCCGGGCGTCCACCCGGCCGGCCCTCCCCGCGTTGATCATGGGGCTCTTGCTCCTGGGCACGCCGTCCACCGGGGTGTCGTCCGGCAACAACCCCATGATCAACAGGGAGTGGGGGAGGAGCGGGGCGGGAGGTGGGGGAGGCCGTTGCCGGGGCGTGGACGGCCGGTCACGGGCGGGCAACGATCGCCGTCCCGACCTGCGAGCCGGGACGGTCCACGCCAAGGTCGGGGACGGACGCACCCGCTGATCACCCGGAGGTCCTCGTGCGCAGCAACCGACTCCTGCCCCTGCTCGCCGCCGGTGCCCTGGTGCTCGGCGCCTGCGGCGGTGGCGGGGAGAGCGTCGACACCGGAGCCGGGGGCGGGGGTGGGGGCAACACGCTCGTCGCGGCGGTGTCCGCCCAGCCCGACCAGTTCGACCCGCACGTCACCACGGCCTACCCGAGCTTCCAGGTCCTGGAGAACGTCTACGACACCCTCGTGGTCCCGAACGCCCAGGACCTCACGATGGAGCCGAGCCTGGCCGAGAGCTGGGAGACCAGCGAGGACCAGCTGACCTGGACGTTCACGCTGCGGGACGGCGTGACCTTCCACGACGGCAGCACGTTCGACTCGGCCGACGTCGTCTACTCCTACCGGCGGATCATCGACGAGAACCTCACCAACGCCGATCGGTTCGTCAACGTCGCCGCGGTGGAGGCACCCGATCCGCAGACCGTGGTGATCCGGCTCAGCCAGCCGACGCCGAACCTGCTGGAGCGGATCGGCTCCTTCAAGGGGATGGCGATCCTGCCGGAGAACGCCGCGGAGGACCTCGACCTCACCACCGAGGCCAACGGCACCGGGCCCTTCCGGCTGGAGAGCTCCGACGCCAGCGGCACCGTGCTGACTGCCTACGAGGACTACTGGGGTGGGGCGCCGAGCGTCGACGGCGTCGAGTTCCGCTACATCACCGAGCCGGCGGCGGCGCTGACCGCGCTGCAGAACGGCGAGGTGCAGTGGACCGACAACGTCCCGCCGCAGCAGATCGAGTCGCTGGAGGGCGACGACACCGTCGAACTGCAGACGACGCCCAGCGTCGACTACTGGTACATGTCCATGAACTACGGGCGGGCGCCGTTCGACAACCGCGACGTCCGGCGCGCGATCTCCTTCGCCGTCGACCGCGAGGCGGTGGCCGAGGCGGCGTGGTTCGGCGCGGCCCAGCCGAACCAGACGGCCATCCCCGAGGCCAGCTCCTTCTACTTCGACTACGCCCCGTTCCAGCCCGACCCCGACCAGGCCCGCCAGCTGCTGCAGCAGGCCGGGGTGCAGACGCCGCTGACCATGGGGCTGATGGTGACCGACCAGTTCCCCGAGACGGTCACCGCCGCCCAGGTGATCGCCAGCCAGCTCGAGCCGATCGGGATCAACGTGGAGATCGAGACGCTGGACTTCGCCACCTGGCTGGACCGGCAGGGCGCGGGCGACTACGACGCGTTCTCCCTCGGCTGGCTCGGCAACCTCGACCCGGCGGCCTTCTACCAGGACCAGCACATCACCGGTGGAGCGAACAACTACCAGGGCTACAGCAACCCCGAGGTCGACCGGCTGCTGCAGGCCGGAGCGGTCGAACCCGATGAGGCCGCCCGCAAGCAGATCTACGACCAGGCCGCGCAGATCATCGTCGACGACGTCTCCTACCTGTACCTCTACAACCCCGACGTGGTGCAGGCGTGGGCGCCCGGCCTGTCGGGGTACCAGATCCGCGCGGACAAGGCGATCAACTTCGAGAACGTGGAGCTGCCCTGACCGGTTACCTGCTCCGTCGCACCGGCCAGTCGCTCGTCGTCCTGGTGGGGGTGAGCGTCATCGTGTTCGGCCTGGTCCAGCTGGTGCCGGGCGACCCGATCCGGCTGGCCCTCGGCACGCGGTTCGACCAGGAGACCTACGACGCGCTCCTCGCGCGGTCCGGCCTGGACCAGCCGCTGGTCACGCAGTACTTCGGCTGGGCGGGCCGGGCCCTCACCGGGGACCTCGGGGTGAGCTTCCGCAGCGGGGAGACGGTCACCTCGCAGATCGCCGAGCGGCTTCCGGCCACGCTCACCCTGGCGTTCGCCTCCATCCTGGTGGCGCTCCTCATCGCCGTCCCGCTGGGCACGCTGTCGGCGCTGCGGCCGCGGTCGGTCGTGGACCGGGTCGCCACGGTGTTCAGCCAGATCGGCATCTCCGTGCCCGAGTTCTGGATGGCGATCGTGCTCATCCTGGTCTTCGCCGGGACGCTGGGCTGGCTGCCCTCGGGCGGTTACGTCCCGCTGAGCGAGGACCCGGCCGGGTGGGCCCAGCGGCTGCTGATGCCGGCGATCGTGACCGGCGTGGTGTCCGGTTCGGTGATCACCCGGTTCGTCCGGTCCAGCGTGCTGGAGGCGCGCGGCGCCGACCACGTCCGGACCGCGCAGGCCAAGGGACTGCCCACGCGGCAGGTCTTCGGGTGGCACGTGTTCCGCAACGCGCTGCTGCCCCTGGTGACCGTCACCGGGGTGCAGCTGGCCTACCTGCTCTCCGGCGTGGTGGTGGTGGAGATCGTCTTCGCCTGGCCGGGGCTCGGCCAGCTCGCCCTCCAGGCGGTCCAGTCCCGGGACTACCCGGTCCTCCAGGGGGCGATCCTGCTGTTCGCCGTGGTGTTCCTGCTGATCAACCTGGTGGTCGACCTGCTCTACACCGCCATCGACCCGCGGATCCGACGATGACACTCCAGCCGAGGCCTGCTGCGATGACCGGTCAGCCGCTGCCCGAGGCCGCCCCGTCGCCCACCGCCACCGACGCCGGGGTCCTCTCCACGGCACGCCCGCCCCGCCCGCGGTGGCGGGAGACCCTGGGGCTGCTCGCCCGCAACCCCACCGCGGCGGTCGCGGCGACGGTGCTGCTGCTCATCGTCCTCATGGCCGTGTTCGACGAGGCCATCGCGCCGTACGGCCCCAACGAGATCGCGGTCGAGGACCGCCTGCAGCCGCCGAGCCTGGCGCACCCGTTCGGCACCGACGACCTCGGCCGGGACATCCTCAGCCGGGTGATCCTGGGGGCGGCGGTCTCGTTGCGGGTGGGGTTCCTGGCCGTCGGCGTCGCGCTGGTCGTCGGTGCCCTCATCGGCCTGCTGGCCGGCTACTACGGCCGCTGGGTCGACGACGTCCTGATGCGGTTCATGGACATCCTGTTCGCCTTCCCCGCGGTGCTGCTGGCGATCGCGGTGCTCGCCGTCCGCGGCCCGGGGGTCGGCAACACCGCCCTGGCCATCGGCATCGTCTACATCCCCGTCTTCGCCCGGGTCACCCGCGCCAGCGTGCTCGGCGTCCGGGAGGAGGTCTACGTGCGGGCGTCGCGGTCGGTGGGGGCGTCGGACCTCCGGCTGCTCACCCGCCACGTGCTGCCCAACGCGGCGCCGCCGATCATCGTGCAGACCTCGATCAGCCTGGCCTTCGCCGTGCTGGCCGAGGCGGCGCTGTCCTTCCTCGGGCTGGGCACCCAGCCGCCGAACCCGTCGTGGGGACTCATGCTGGCCGAGGGGCGCGGCTTCATCGACCTGGCCTGGTGGCTGGCCTTCTTCCCGGGGATGGCGATCTTCCTGACCGTGCTCTGCTTCAACCTGCTCGGCGACGGGCTGCGTGACGTCCTCGACCCGCGCCAGCGCACGCTGATGGCCGGGAGCGGCAGATGAGCGAGCTCGCGAGCTCATCGAGGGGCACAGCAGCGTCGCGAACGGCGCCGACGAGCGCCAGCGAGGAGGCGGCGTGAGCGCGCCGCTGCTGGAGGTCGAGGACCTCCGGGTGCGGCTGCGCACGCCGCGCGGTCCGGCCGAGGTCGTCAACGGGCTGAGCTACACCGTCGGGCGCGGCGAGACGGTCGCCGTCGTGGGCGAGTCCGGCAGCGGCAAGAGCGTCTCGGTCCTGGCGCTGCTCGGGCTGCTGCCCGCCCGCGTGGCCACGGTGGCCGGCTCCGCGCGGCTGGACGGCGAGGACCTGCTCACCATGTCCCCCGAGCGGCTGCGCGCGGTGCGCGGCCCCGGCGTCGGCATGGTCTTCCAGGACCCGATGACCTCGCTCAACCCGGTCCTGACGATCGGCCGGCAACTGGTCGAGGCGATCCGCGCGCACGGTGAGGTGTCCAAGGCCGCGGCGCGGGAGCGGGCGGCCGGGCTGCTGGCCGAGGTGGGCCTGCCCGACCCGCAGCGGGCGCTGGACCGCTACCCGCACGAGCTCTCCGGCGGCATGCGGCAGCGGGTGGTCATCGCGATCGCGCTGGCCAACAACCCCTCGCTGCTCATCGCCGACGAGGCGACCACGGCGCTCGACGTGACCGTGCAGGCGCAGATCCTCGACCTGGTGGCGGGGCTGCAGAGCGAGCACGGCACCGGGGTCATCTGGATCACCCACGACCTCGGCGTCGTCGCCGGGATCGCCGACCGGGTGCTGGTCATGTACGGCGGGCGCTGCGTGGAGGACGGCACGGTGGACGACGTCCTCGAGCGCCCGGCGCACCCGTACACGCGCGGCCTGCTCGGCGCGCTGCCCGACCTCGCCTCGGCGGACGACGGTGAGCTCGCGACCGTGCCGGGGGTGCCGCCCGCGCCGACCGACCTGCCGCCGGGCTGCGTGTTCTGGCCGCGCTGCCCGGTGCGCTCCGACCCGCGCTGCGAGACCGAGCAGCCGCCGCTGGCGGTGGTGGGCGCGTCCGGCGGGGCCCTGCCGCACCGGGCGGCGACGTGGTGCGAGGAGGGGTCGTGAGCGACGTGCTGGTCTCCGCGCGGGGGCTGGAGGTGCACTTCCCGGTCCGCTCCGGCAATGCGCTGCGGCGGACGACGGGCGTGCTGCGCGCGGTCGACGGCGTGGACCTCGACATCCGGCGCGGGGAGACGCTCGGGCTGGTCGGCGAGTCCGGCTGCGGGAAGTCGACGCTGGGCAACGCGCTGCTGCGGCTGGTGGAGCCGACCGGCGGGACGGTCACCTTCGACGGCACCGACGTCACCGGCCTCGACCGCCGGGCGATGCGGGCGCTGCGCCGGCGCGCCGGGATGGTCTTCCAGGACCCGTTCGCCTCGCTGGACCCGCGCCGGACCGTGCGGCAGACGGTGTCCGAGCCGCTGGAGGTGCACGGCCTGCGGTCGGGACGGCGGGAGCGCGCCGAGCGGGTCGCCGAGCTGCTGGAGCTCGTGGGCCTGGACCCGGCGGTGGCCGACCGCTACCCGCACGAGTTCTCCGGCGGGCAGCGGCAGCGGGTCGGTATCGCCCGCGCGCTGGCCGGCGAGCCGGACTTCCTGGTCTGCGACGAGGCGATCGCCTCGCTCGACGTCAGCGTCCAGGCCCAGGTGCTCAACCTGCTGCGCCGGCTGCAGCGGCAGCTCGGGCTCACCCTGCTGTTCATCTCGCACGACCTGTCCGCCGTCCGGCACGTCTCCGACCGGATCGCGGTGATGTACCTGGGGCGGGTCGTCGAGGTGGGCCCGGCGGCCGCGGTCGGCTCGGACCCGCAGATGCCCTACACCCAGGCGCTGCTCTCGGCGGTGCCCGTGCCGCACCCGTCGCTGGAGCGGACCCGGCAGCGGATCGTGCTGCGCGGCGACGTCCCCTCCCCGGCGAACGTCCCCAGCGGCTGCCGGTTCCGCACCCGCTGCCCGTACGCCTTCGAGCCGTGTCCCGACGTCGACCCGGCGCTGCAGCCGGTCGGCGCGCCGGGGCAGCTCGCCGCCTGCCACCTGCACGGCGTCGTCGGCCGCCCGGTCGAGCGCGAGGACGCCGTCGCCGCGGGGTGAGCCGGGCCGGCGTCGTCCACCCGGCCGGCCCGCTGCCCCCCATCTCCTCGCCCGTGCTCCCCAGTTGATCATGGGGTTCTTGCTCGACGACACACGGCGTGGAGCGTGTCCGGCGACAACAACCCCATGATCACGGGCGGGGAGCGCTCACGGGGCGAGGAGCGATCACGGGCGTGAGCCGGGGCCGGCGGTGCCACGATCACGCGGTGAGCACGGTGACGCTGCGGCCGATGACCGAGGCGGAGTTCGCGCAGTTCCGGCAGGCCACGGCGCGGGCCTTCGCCGACGAGCTGGTCGCCACCAGCGGCTGGTCGCCCGAGGAGGCCCTCGAGCGGGCCCTGCAGGGCAGCGCCGAGCTGCTGCCCCAGGGGACGGCGACGCCGGGCATGCTGCTGTTCACCGCCCTCCGGGACGACGGGACGCCGGTCGGCCGGCTGTGGCTCGGGCTCACCCACCCCCGCGGCGTCCCGGACTGCGCCTTCGTCTACGACATCGAGGTCGCCGAGGCGCACCGCGGCGGCGGGCTCGGACGGGCGCTGCTGGCGGCGGGGGAGGACGTCGTCCGCGGGCACGGCGTCGCGGCGGTCGAGCTCAACGTCTTCGGGGACAACGCCCGGGCCATCGGGCTGTAC
>DATIMX010000095.1:0-8592 GCA_035474935.1 Geodermatophilus sp.
GTCGAGTACTTCGGTCAGGACGGCGACGAGTGCCAGATGGCCTTCCACTTCCCGGTCATGCCGCGCCTTTTCATGGCCGTGCGCCGGGAGCAGCGGTTCCCGATCTCGGAGATCATGGCGCAGACGCCGAAGATCCCGGACAACTGCCAGTGGGGCGTCTTCCTCCGCAACCACGACGAGCTGACCCTCGAGATGGTCACCGACGAGGAACGCGACTACATGTGGGGCGAGAACGCCAAGGACCCGCGGATGAAGGCCAACATCGGCATCCGCCGGCGGCTCGCCCCGCTGCTGGACAACGACGTCAACACCCTCGAGCTGTTCAACGCGCTGCTGCTGTCCCTGCCCGGCTCGCCGGTCCTGTACTACGGCGACGAGATCGCCATGGGCGACAACATCTGGCTCGGCGACCGCGACGGCGTCCGCACGCCGATGCAGTGGACGCCGGACCGCAACGGCGGCTTCTCCACCGCCGACCCGCAGCGGATGAACCTGCCGCTGAACCAGGACCCGGTCTACGGCTACCAGGTCACCAACGTCGAGTCCCAGCTGCGCAACACCAACTCGATGCTGCACTGGCTGCGGCAGATGATCCACGTCCGCAAGCAGCACCCGACCTTCGGTCTGGGCACCTTCGCCGAGATCGGCTCGCGCAACCCGACGGTGCTCTCCTTCGTCCGCGAGTTCGGCGACGACGTCGTGCTGTGCGTCAACAACCTCTCCCGGTTCCCGCAGCCGGTGGAGCTGGACCTGCGCCGCTTCGAGGGCTACACGCCCGTCGAGCTCTCCGGGCGGGTGGAGTTCCCCCAGATCGGCGTCCTGCCCTACATGCTCACCCTGGCCGGCCACGGCTTCTACTGGTTCGAGCTGGCCAAGCCCGCCGAGCCGGTGGAGGAACCCGCCGAGACCGACGACACCTCGGTCGCCGACAGCCTGCTGGCCGCGGGCCTCGTCGGGACCGGGGAGGAACCGCCTCCGGGTGGCACGGTGGACACGGGAGGACCCCGATGAACGTCCTGACCGGACTTCTGCAGGAGTGGATGCCGTCCCAGCGCTGGTTCGGCGGCAAGGGACGGGAGTGGGCCGACGTCGCGGAGGAGAGCTTCTTCCTCGACCGGTCCCATCCCGTGCTGTCGATCCACCGGGTGACGGTCACCTACACCGACAGCGTCAGGGAGACCTACCTGGTGCCGCTGTCCTGGCGCGACCACCCCGTGGACGAGCTGACCGCGGCCCTCATCGGCACGGTCCCGCACGAGAACGGCGAGAACTACGCCTACGACGCGATGCGCGACCGCGAGGCGACCGCCAGCTGGCTCACCCACCTCGCCGAGGGGGCGACCATCGGCCCGATGCGGTTCGTCCCGGGCGAGGGGGCCGAGATCCCGGCCGGGCTCCCCGGCGACATCATCTCCACCGAGCAGAGCAACACCTCGCTGGTCTACGGGCAGGAGGCCATCCTCAAGCTGTTCCGCCGGCTCGAGCCCGGCCTGAACCCGGACGTCGAGGTCCACAGCGCCCTGCGCCGGACCGACAACCCGCACATCGCCCCCCTGCTCGGCCACGCCGAGATCGACCACGACCGGGACGCCGGCACCCCGCCGGCCACGGTCTTCATGCTGCAGAGCTTCGTGCCCAACGCCAGTGACGGGTGGCGGCTGGCCACCGCCAGCGTGCGCGACCTCTACGCCGAGGGGGACCTGCACGCCGACGAGGTGGGCGGGGACTTCGCCGCCGACAGCGAGCGGCTGGGCGCGGCGACCGCCTCGGTGCACGCCGACATGGCGCGGGTGCTGCCGACCGAGGAGGCCGACCCGGCCTGGTTCGGCACGGTCGCGCGGCAGATGAACGAGCGGCTGGACGCCGCCATCGAGGTCGTGCCCCAGCTGGCCGAGCACGCCGACGGGCTGCGGGCGGTCTACGCGGCGGTGGCCGAGAGTCCCGAGCCCGTCGTCCGCCAGCGGGTCCACGGCGACCTGCACCTGGGCCAGGTGCTGCGCACCGCGACCGGGTGGATCGTGCTGGACTTCGAGGGCGAGCCGGCGCGCCCGCTGGCCTCGCGGCGCGAGCCGGACAGCCCGATGCGCGACGTCGCCGGCATGCTGCGCAGCTTCGACTACGCCGCCCGGCACATGCTCGTGGAGCAGCCGGGTGATCAACAACGTGCTTACCGCGCGCAGGAGTGGGCAGAGCGCAACCGGAGCGCCTTCTGCGCGGGCTACGCGGCCGCGGGCGGGATGGACGCCTGCGGCAGCAGCCCGTTGCTGCGGGCGTTCGAGGCGGACAAGGCCGTCTACGAGTGCGTCTACGAGGCGCGCAACCGCCCGAACTGGCTGATCATCCCGCTGCAGTCGCTGTCACGGCTCACCGCCGCGGGCTGACGCGCGAGGCACGACCACCGACACATCGGCACCGAAGAGGACGGCGAGCGATGACATCCCCGGACGAGACCGAGCGCACCACCGACTCACCCCTGACCGGCGGTCAGCCGCCCGCTACGCGGGAGGAGCTGCAGGCCGTCGTCGAGGAGAGGACCGCCGCGGCCGAGGCGGCCGTGGAGGGGCCGGTCGTCAACGCCGCCCCGGCCCGCAAGCGGGCCGCGGCGAAGAAGGCCCCCGCGGCCAAGAAGGCCGCGCCCGCGAAGAAGGCGACCGCAGCCGAGGGGACGGCGGCCAAGAAGACGACCGCCCGCAAGACGACCGCGAAGAAGACGGCAGCCGGCGCTGCGGCGCCGGCGGAGAAGGCGACCAAGCGCGCACCGCGCACGAAGGCCGCCCAGGCCGACGTCGTCGCCGAGCAGGGCGGCACCGCCGCGCCCGTGGTGGCCCCGGCGCCGATCGCCGAGCCGGGCAGCCCGACCGGTGCACCGGCGGGCCAGCCCGAGCCCCCGAGCCCCGACCCCGCGGAGCCGAACGCCCCGCAGGCGCCGGACGAGGACGGCGGCACCTCCACCGACACCACGCCCACCGACACCACGCCCACCGACACCACGCCCACCGCGACCGCGCCGGACACGACCGCGCCCGTCGGGGGGACCGCGACCGGCACGGGGCCGGAGGTGGCGGCCGCGACCGTCCCCGAGGGGCAGGAGCCCGCCGAGGAGGGTCTGGCCCACCAGGAGGCGCCCGCCGAGGTCGGCGAGGAGCAGCTGCGCGCCGTCGTCGAGGGCTGGTCCTACGCCCCGCACAGCGTGCTCGGCGCGCACCCCGCCCGCGAGGGCTGGGTGGTGCGCACCCTGCGCCCCGACGCGGTCTCGGTGACCGTCGTCGACGAGGACGGCTCCCGCCACGACGCCCGCCGGATCCACGACGGCGGCGTCTTCGAGGCCCACCTGTCCAGGCAGCCGGGCGACTACCGGGTCGAGGTGACCTACGGGGACGGGGCGGGCGGCACCAACACCTTCGTCGTCGACGACCCGTACCGCTGGCTGCCCACCGTCGGTGAGCTCGACCAGCACCTCATCCGCGAGGGCCGGCACGAGCAGCTGTGGGAGGTGCTCGGCTCGCACGTGCGGCGTTACGACACCCCGCGCGGTCGGGTCGAGGGCGTCTCCTTCGCCGTCTGGGCGCCCAACGCCCAGGGCGTGCGGGTGACCGGCGACTTCGACTATTGGGAAGCCCGCGCCTACCCGATGCGCTCGCTGGGCTCCTCCGGTGTGTGGGAGGTCTTCATCCCCGGCGTCCCCGTGGGTGTGAAGTACCGCTACCACGTGCTCGGCCGCGACGGCGTCTGGCGGCACAAGTCCGACCCGCTGGCCTTCGAGACCGAGGTGCCGCCGCTCAACGCCTCGATCGTCACCGAGTCCACGCACGAGTGGAACGACGACGCATGGCTGGCCGAGCGGGCCCGCGGCGGCTGGCACGAGCGGCCGATGAGCGTCTACGAGGTGCACGCGGGCTCGTGGCGGCAGGGCCTGTCCTACCGCCAGCTGGCCGACGAGCTGGTCGACTACGTCGTCGAGCACGGCTTCACCCACATCGAGTTCATGCCGCTGGCCGAGCACCCGTTCGGCGGCTCGTGGGGCTACCAGGTCACCTCGTACTACGCGCCGACCTCCCGCTTCGGCAGCCCCGACGACCTGCGCTACCTCGTCGACCGGGCGCACCAGGCGGGCATCGGCGTCATCGTGGACTGGGTGCCGGCGCACTTCCCCAAGGACGAGTGGGCGCTGGCCCGCTTCGACGGCACCCCGCTGTACGAGCACGGCGACCCGCGCCGCGGCGAGCAGCTGGACTGGGGCACCTACGTCTTCGACTTCGGCCGCTCGGAGGTCCGCAACTTCCTGGTCGCCAACGCGCTGTACTGGTGCAAGGAGTTCCACGTCGACGGCATCCGGGTCGACGCGGTCGCCTCGATGCTCTACCTGGACTACTCGCGCGACGAGTGGGTGCCCAACGTGCACGGCGGGCGGGAGAACCTCGAGGCGATGGCGTTCCTGCAGGAGGTGAACGCCACCGTGTACCGCGAGGTCCCCGGCGTGGTCACCATCGCCGAGGAGTCGACGGCGTGGCCCGGCGTCACCCGGCCCACCCACCTCGGCGGCCTGGGCTTCGGCTTCAAGTGGAACATGGGCTGGATGCACGACTCCCTGGCCTACATGTCCAAGGAGCCGGTGCACCGCAGCTACCACCACGGCCAACTGACGTTCTCGATGATCTACGCCTACTCCGAGAACTACGTGCTGCCGATCAGCCACGACGAGGTCGTCTACGGCAAGGGCTCGCTGCTGCGGAAGATGCCCGGCGACCGGTGGCAGCAACTGGCCAACCTGCGCGCCTACCTCGCCTACATGTGGGCCCACCCCGGCAAGCAGCTGCTGTTCATGGGCTCGGAGTTCGCCCAGGACGCCGAGTGGGCCGAGAGCCGCTCCCTGGACTGGTGGCACCTCGACGACCCCGCGCACCGCGGCGTCCTGCAGCTGGTGACCGACCTCAACGCCCGCTACAAGGAGACCGCCGCGCTGTGGTCCCTGGACGTCGACCCGTCCGGGTTCCAGTGGATCGACGCCAACGACGCCTCGGGCAACGTGCTGTCCTTCCTCCGCTACGGGCGCGCGACGGCCACCGGCGACGGTGCGGACGGCGACAGCGGCGAGGTCCCGGCGCTGGCCTGCGTCGCGAACTTCTCCGGCGGCCCGCACCACGGCTACCGCGTCGGCCTGCCGCGGCCGGGCACCTGGCGGGAGGTGCTCAACACCGACGCCGAGGGCTACGGCGGCTCCGGGGTCGGCAACATGGGCGGCGTCGAGGCCGTCGAGGAGCCGTGGCACGGCCAGCCGTACTCGGCCACCCTCGCCGTCCCGCCGCTGGGCACCGTCTGGTTCGTGCACGAGTAAGGACCCTCCTGCCCCCACCACTCGATGAAGGACCCCGTCCCTCTCATCCCTCGCAGGCTCGGGGTGAGCCTCCGGACGGGGCCTGCGGGGCCCTGCAGGAGGGCCGTTCCAGCACGTCACCGGGCTCAGGGCGGGCCCCTGGACGGGGGGCCGTGCCAGTACGTCACAGGGGCCGCGCTGTCGCCCCCGGACCTGCACTCCGGGAGCGACGGCGCCGCCGCGATGGGACGATCCGAGGGACATGCCTGCCTCCTCCCTGCGCCGCGCGGCCGTGGCCCTGCTCGCCGCGGCCGCGCTGCTGCTGGTGTCCGGCTGCTCGATCGCCGTCGTCGGCCGCCCCAGTGCGGCCCAGCCCCCGGCCTCCGACATCCCCTCCGGTGAGCTGCAGGTGGTCGGCGCCACCAACGGCCCGATCGACACCCTGGCGCGCAACGCCCTGGCCGACCTCGAGGCCTACTGGGCCCAGCAGTTCCCCGACGTCTTCGGGCAGGACTTCGTCCCCCTCCAGGGCGGCTACTTCAGCGTCGACCCGAACGACGTCGACCCGGGCGCGTTCCCCCAGGGCGTCGGCTGCGGCTCCGACCCGCGTGACGTCGAGGGCAACGCCTTCTACTGCCAGGCCCCGGACGTGCCGAACTCCGACTCGATCAGCTACGACCGCGCCTTCCTCCAGGAGCTCGCCGAGCAGTACGGCCGGTTCATCCCCGCGCTGGTGATGGCCCACGAGTTCGGCCACGCGGTGCAGGGTCGGGTCGGCTACCCCGACTTCTCCATCTCCGTGGAGACCCAGGCCGACTGCTTCGCCGGCGCCTGGACGGCGTGGGTCGCCACCGGGCAGAGCCAGCACACGCAGATCCGCGCCCCGGAGCTCGACGAGGTGCTGCGCGGCTACCTGCTGCTGCGCGACCCCGTGGGCACCAGCATCAACACCGAGGCGGCACACGGCTCCTACTTCGACCGCATCTCGGCGTTCCAGGAGGGCTTCCAGACCGGCCCGACCGCCTGCCGCGACAACTTCTCCGCCGAGCGCCCCTACACCCAGGGCGCCTTCTCGACGGCCACCGATGCAGCGAGCGGCGGAAACGCGCCGTTCGGCCAGGCGCAGCAGATCGCAGCCGACGCCCTGCCGGAGTTCTGGGGCCTCGAGTTCGACCGGGTCTTCCGTGAGACGTTCACCGCGCCGCAGCTCGAGCCCTTCGAGGGCAGCCCGCCGACCTGCGCCGCCGACGACCTGGACCTGGTGTTCTGCGCCGACGAGGACCTCGTCGGCTACGACGTCCAGGACCTCGTCGGCCCGGCCTACGAGGAGCTCGGCGGTGCCGACTACGCCGTCATCACCGCCGCGTCGCTGCCCTACGCGCTCGCCGCGCGCGACCAGCTGGGGCTGTCCACCGACGACGAGGAGGCCGTCCGGTCGTCGGTCTGCCTGACCGGCTGGTTCTCGTCGGCCTTCTTCGACAACGAGCTGCGGGCCGCCGACATCTCCCCCGGCGACATCGACGAGGCGGTGCAGTTCCTGCTGACCTACGGGACCGACCCGTCGGTCGTGCCCGAGGTCTCGCTGACCGGCTTCCAGCTGGTCGACCTGTTCCGCAGCGGCTTCTTCGAGGGTGCCGCCGCCTGCGACGTCGGCGTCTGAGCCTCTACAGGGTCCCGCGGCGACCCCGTCCCGGATCCCGCCCCGAGCTTGTGAAGGGTGGGGGGACGGGGTCCTCAGTACAGCGCGAGGGTGAGCTGGCGGCGGGCCGCGGCGACCCGCGGGTCCTGGTCGCCGACGACGCCGAAGAGCTCCACCAGGTGCCGGCGCGCCTGGTCGCGGTCGTCCCCGGCGGTCCGGCGGACGACGTCGAGCAGCCGCTCGAACGCGCCCTCGACGTTCCCGGTGCCGAGCAGGAAGTCCGCGGCCCGGGCCTGCGCGGCGACGTCGTCCGGCGCGGCGTCGGCAGCGGCCAGTGCGTCCGGGCCGGCCTCGTCGGCGCGGCGGAACAGCTGCACCTGGCGCAGCGCGAGACCGGCGACCGGGTGGTCGGGCTCGGCGTCGAGGATCGCCTGGTAGGCGGCCTCGGCCGCGGTCAGGTCACCACGCTCGAGCGCGGCCTCGGCGGCATCCAGGCGGGGGTCCTCCGCCTCGGCGGGCGCGTCATCGCCGGCGTCCGGGACCGCGCCGCCGGAGGTGGCGCGCACCAGCTCGGTGACGAACTGCCGCGCCTGCTCCTCCGGGATCGCGCCGGTGAACTCGGCGACCAGCTGGCCCTGCCAGACCGCCTTGACCGCGGGGATGCCCTGGACCCGCAGGCCCTGGGCGAGCGCGGGGTTGGCGTCCACGTCGACCTTGGCGAGGACCCAGGAGCCGCCGCCCTCAGCGGCCAGCCGCTCGAGCACCGGGGACAGCTGCTTGCACGGTCCGCACCACTCGGCCCACAGGTCGAGCACGACCGGCACCTGGAAGGAGCGGTCGAGCACCTCGGCCTGGAAGGTCTCCTCGGTGACGTCGACGACCGCGGCCCCCGGGGCGCCGGCCGGGCCGGCGGCGCCGGGCGGCGGCGCCGCCTGCGCCCGAGCGGCGGCCTCGGAGCGGGCCTTGACGGCAGCGAGGTCGACCGCGCCGGCGAGGGAGGCGGCCAGCTGGGCCTGCTGGGCCTGCGCGCGCGGGTCGGGGCGTCCGGGACGGGTGGGCTGCATGACCTCGATCATCCCACCGCTGCGGAGACCGTGTCGGAGGTGCCGGGGCGGCCGGTCAGCCGGCCGCGGTCGCGTCGTCGGCCACGTCGCCGGCGCCCCGCCGGACCCGCTCGAGGATGGCGAACAGCGTGTCCAGCTCGTCGTCGGGGACGTCGCCGAGCCCGAAGTCCAGCGCGGTCAGCGCGGCGGTCGCCTCCTCGACGACGGCACGGCCGCGGTCGGTGATCGCCGCGAGGACGCCGCGCCCGTCGGCGGGGTTGGGACGGCGGTCGACGTAGCCGGCGGCGACCAGCCGGTCGATGGCGTTGGTGACGCTGGTCGGGTGCACCATCAGCCGGCTGCCGATCACCTTCAGCGGCAGCTCGCCGGTGCGGCTGAAGGTGAGCAGCACCAGCACCTCGTAGCGGGCGAAGGTCAGCGCGTGCGGCCGCAGCGCCTCGTCGAAGCGGGCGAGCAGGATCTGCTGCACCCGGAAGACCGATGTCGCGGCCCGCATCGCCGCGGCCGGGCCGAAGCGCTGTTCCCAGGACTCCCCGGCGCGCACGATGGGATCGAACGGCAACCCCAGCGGACGG
>DATIMX010000096.1:0-14257 GCA_035474935.1 Geodermatophilus sp.
GGCAGGTGTCCGGCGTTCGCCCAGCGCATCCGGGTGATGCCGCGCCGGCGCTCGTCGTCGGTCTGCTCGAAGCGGGCCAGCGCGGCCGTGGCCAGCACGTGGGTCTGCAGCACCGCCATCGAGGCGTCCAGCCCGCGCAGCACCTCGACCGGCGGCGCGTCGCTGTAGGTCGCGATGCCGCGCAGCAGCCCGCGCAGCTGCCCCATGGCGGCGGCCGCCGCGGTGTCGTGGCCGACGACGTCGCCGATGACCAGCATCGTCGCCCCACCGGGCTGCAGGAACGCGTCGTACCAGTCGCCGCCGACCCGTGCGGCCTCGATGGCCGGCAGGTAGCGGACGGCGATCTCCGCGTGGTCGGGCTCCGGCGGCTCGGTGAGCAGGCTGCGCTGCAGCCCCTCGGCCAGCTGCTGCTGCTGGGCGTAGAGCCGGGTGTTGTCGAGGGCCAGGCCGGCGCGGTCGGCGACGTCCTGGGCGGTGGCCTGGTCCGCCCGCGACAACGCCTCGCCCGGGCCGAAGTAGAGGGTCAGCACGCCGAGGGTCCGCCCTCGTCCGCGCAGCGGCAGGCACACCGCCGAGCCCGGCGCCAGGGCGGTGAGCAGGTCGCGCGCCTCGCCGTCGGTCAGCAGCTCCTGCACCTCCGCGGCGTCCGCGCGCACGGTCTCGCCCGCCAGGAGGGCGCGGGCCACCGGTGAGGTGGCCGGCATGGCGTCGAGCCGGACGGCGGCGTAGCGCTCGAGCAGGGCCCGGGCGGCGGGCTCGGGGTGCCACCAGCCGACGTCCCGCGGCCGCCCGTCGCTGTCGACGACCGTGACGATGCACCACTGCGCGAGTCCCGGGACGACCAGGCGGGGCAGCCGGCTGGTGGCGGCCTGCGCGTCCAGGGTGCCGGCCAGCTCGGCGCTGACCTGGGCGAGCAGGGCCAGCCGCTGCGCGGAACGCTCGGCGCGGTCGCGCGCCCGTCTCCGCTCGGTCACCTCGACGAAGTAGACCGACAGGCCCTCGGGGCTGGGCCAGGCGCGCACCTCGTACCAGCCGTCGAGCGGCGCGGGGTAGTGCGCGTCGAAGCTGACCGGTTCCCCGGTCCGCACCGCGCCGCGGTAGCCCTCCTCGAAGTCGCTGTTCACCGTCGCCGGGAACGCCGTCCAGATGACCTGGCCGAGCAGCTCCTCGCGGCTGCGGCCGAGCAGCCGCTCGGCCTCGGCGTTGACGTGCGTGAAGCGCCACTCGTGGTCCAGCGAGTAGAAGCCGGCCGGCATGGCCTCCAGCACCCGGCTGACGCGGACGTCGCCGGTGCGGTCCTCGGTGGTGTCGTAGGCCGCGCCCAGCACCCGGACGGCGGTCCCGTCCGGTCCGCCCAGCGCCCGGCCGCGGGCCTGCACCCAGCGGGTCTCGCCGTCCGGGCGCACGACGCGGTACTCCGCCTCGAAGTCGCCGCAGCCGTCGATGCAGGCGCGCAGCGCCTCGCTCACCCGGGGCAGGTCGTCGGGGTGCACCCGCCGGTTGAAGGCGGTGATCGAGCCGTCGAAGTCCGCCGGGGTGTAGCCGAACACCGTCATCAGCGGGTCGTCCCACACCAGCTCACCGGTGCGCAGGTCCCAGTCGAAGGTGCCGACACGACCGGCGTCCATCGCCAGCCGCCAGCGCAGGTGCTGGCGCTCGTACTCGCCGGTCAGCGCCGTGTACTCCAGCTCGGTCACCACCGAGGCGGCGAGCTGGCGCAGCGTGGCGGCGTCGGCCTCGGACCACTCCCGCGGCATCGGGTCGAACACGCACAGCGTCCCGACGACGTGCCCCTCCCTGTCGGTCAGCGGGGCGCCGAGGTAGGCGATGACCTGCCCGCCGGTCACCGTGGGCAGGTGGGCGACCCGCTCGTCGGCCCGCGCGTCGGGGACGACCAGGACGTCGCCGCCGGTCGCGGCCAGCGTGCACGGGGTGTCGGGGAGCCCGGCCTCGCGGATCGCGCTGCCCGGGGGCAGTCCGGCGACGGCGGCGACGGACTGCACGTCGTCCAGGAGGGAGATCTGGCCGGCCTGCGCGCCGAGCAGGCGTGCGGCGAGCTCGACCAGCCGGTCGAGGGCGGGGGAGCCGGCCTGCGCGACCCGGAGCCGGCGGGCGGCGCGCAGGCGGGCAGGGTCGCCGCGCAGCGCCTCCGCCGCCAGTTCGACGTCGGACGCGCGCGCAGCACTGTGCTGCCACGGGGATCGCTTCACCCGTACCTCTCCACTGTCGACGGCCGGTGCCGGGGTGCTCGGAGCCCGCCGGCGGCCACGGCTGTTCGAGCTGCGCGGGATCCCCGCAGTTATGTCACGCTCCTTCGGTTGGGTGCAACGATCCTGACGCAGATCACGCTCCCGGCGACGGTCCGTGCCAGGTCAGCGCCTTGCCGGGTCCGCCGGGACGACGAGGGTCAGCGCCGTCCCCCCGGCGTGTTCCACGTGGAACCCGGCGCGCCGCAGCAGCGTCCTCAGCCGGACGACGTCCGCCGGCTCGCCGGTCGTGGTGGCGAGCAGCCGGGCGACGCGGCCCTTGTGCGCCTTGTTGGCGTGGCTGACCACCGCTCGCGTGCCGTCCGGGCGCTCGCTGAGCACCTCGAGGGTCACCGCGCCGGGCACCGGGGCCAGCGCGGCGTAGGCGCCGCTGCGCAGGTCCACAACCAGCTCGTCGATACCGGCGAGCACCGGGCCCAGTGTCGGCCGCCAGAGCATGCGCAGCGTCGGCAGGCCGGGCAGCGCCGAGCCGGCCGAGAGCCGGTAGGCGGGGATGCGGTCGGTGCCGCGGACCACCCCGAACAGCGCCGACCCGACCGCCAGCCGCCGGTCGGCCCGGGCGCGCTGGGCGCGGGTCAGCGAGCGCACGTCGAGGGCGTCGTAGAGGACGCCGGTGTAGCGCTCCAGAGCGGGCATCGTCGGAGCGCCGAGCAGCTCGGCGTTGCGTGCGATCTCGCCGTCCTGCTTCCCCGACAGGCCCAGCGCCGTGCGCGCGGCCGGCCGGTCGGCGGCGAGCTCGACCATCGCCTTCACCAGGCCGGCGCGGACGTCGGTCAGCTCGGGCCAGGACAGCGCGGCGAGGTCCAGCGGGGCACCGTCCCCACCTGGGGCCTTGGTCTCGGACGGGGGCAGCAGGACGAGCACGGGCTGTCACGCTACGTCGTAACCGGCCGCGTGTCGGATCCCGGTCCCGCGCTGCGCCGGGCCGCACCCGGGGTGGCGGGGACCACACTCGGACCGCACCCGCCTCCGAGCCCCGGAGGACCGTCGCGGACAGAGGGGACCGGCCATCGGGGCGCTCGGTGGTGGGCCTGCACCCACGGCCGGCACAGAGGCGTGCCGGCGCCGAGGAAGAGGAGCTTCCGTGGCAGGCAACAAGGCAGTCAGGTACATGGGGCCGGGCAAGGTCGAGGTCGCCGACCTGGACTATCCGAAGCTGGAGCTGCAGTCCGGCCCGGGGGTGCACCCGTCCAACGTCGGTCGCAAGACCCCGCACGGGGTCATCCTGCGGACCGTCGCCACCAACATCTGCGGCTCCGACCAGCACATGGTCCGCGGGCGGACGACGGCGCCCGAGGGGCTGGTCCTCGGCCACGAGATCACCGGCGAGGTGGTCGAGAAGGGCCCGGACGTCGAGTTCCTCGACGAGGGCGACATCGTCAGCGTGCCGTTCAACATCGCCTGCGGCCGCTGTCGCAACTGCAAGGAGGGCAAGACCGGCATCTGCCTGACGGTCAACCCCGACCGCCCGGGCTCGGCGTACGGCTACGTCGACATGGGTGGCTGGACCGGCGGCCAGGCGGAGTACGTGATGGTGCCGTACGCGGACTTCAACTGCCTGAAGTTCCCGGACCGCGATCAGGCGCTGGCCAAGATCCGCGACCTCACGATGCTGTCGGACATCTTCCCGACCGGCTACCACGGCTGCGTGACCGCCGGGGTGGGCACCGGGTCGACGGTCTACATCGCCGGCGCCGGACCGGTCGGGCTCGCGGCGGCGGCCTCCGCGCACCTGCTCGGGGCCGCGGTGGTGATCGTCGCCGACCTCAACGAGGACCGACTGGCCCAGGCCCGCAGCTTCGGCTGCGAGACCGTCGACGTCTCCAAGGGCGACCCCAAGGACCAGATCGAGCAGATCCTGGGCGAGCCCGAGGTGGACTGCGGCGTCGACGCGGTCGGCTTCGAGGCCCGCGGCCACGGCAAGGACGCCCAGACCGAGGCCCCGGCCACGGTGCTCAACTCGCTGATGGACATCACGCGAGCGGGCGGCGCGCTCGGCATCCCCGGCCTCTACGTGACCGGTGACCCGGGTGCCGCCGACGAGGCGGCGAAGACGGGGTCGCTGTCCATCCGGCTGGGGCTGGGCTGGGCGAAGTCGCACGCGTTCACCACCGGCCAGTGCCCGGTCATGCGCTACAACCGCCAGCTGATGATGGCGATCCTGCACGACCGGGTGCAGATCGCGAAGGCGGTGAACGCCGAGGTGATCCCGCTGGAGGACGCGCCGCGGGGCTACCAGGAGTTCGACCAGGGCGCGGCGAAGAAGTACGTGCTCAACCCGAACGGCCTGATCCCGGCCGCCTGAGGCGACGATCATGGCGCCGTGACCACCTCCGGCCCGTCCGGGGTGGTCCCGGCGCCATGATCGCGCCGAGGCTCACGTCCAGTACAGGAGCCGGGCCTGGGGCAGCCGCTCGGCGAGCGCGGCCTCGACCCAGCCGCGCAGCTCGGCCATCGTCTCCTTCGGGTAGACGTGCTTGACCGAGCCGTACTTCCCCCGCTTGGTCGTGCGCCGGGCCTCGTCCATGTCGAGCTTCGTGCGCGGGTACCAGTCCAGCAGCGTTTCCTTGCTACCGGGCGTGAAGCGGTGGGTGATGCACTCGACGGTGAGGTCCGCGTCGGCCGGGAGCGCGGCGGCGACGGTGTCGAGCAGGTCGCCGTACTCCTCGCGCCAGCCCTCGACCGGCATGATCGGCGCGATGGTCAGGCCCACCGGGTAGCCGGCGGCGGCCACCGCGGCCAGCGCCGCGACCCGGCCGGACACCGGCGACGTCGCCCCCTCGAAGCGCCGCGCCACCGACGCCGCGTTGACCGAGAACCGCAGGCGCGTGCGCCCGCCGTGCGGCAGGTCGAGCAGGCCGGCGACGTCGTCGAACTTGGTGGTCGCCCGCAGCTGCACCGGCCCGGGCCAGTCGTGCGTGCCGAAGTGCTCGACCATCCGCGCCAGGCCGCCGGTCAGGTGCTCGATGGCCAGCGGGTCGGTGTAGCAGGAGGCCTCGAACGTCGTCCCCTCGCCGCCGCGCTCGAGCGTGCCGGAGGTGACCCCGCCGCGCCCGACGTACCGGTCGAGGCCGTCGAGCACCTCGTCGAGGTCGGCGAAGACGCGGGTGACCGGCGGGCCGGACAGCGAGCCGGCGAGGTAGCAGTACTGGCAGTGCGCGGGGCAGCCCTCGGCCAGGTCGACGCGCCAGTCCGCCGACGGCGGGATCGGCTGCAGCCTGCGCTTGGACGGCGCGGGGACGACGAGCGCGAGGGTGTCCTTGGCGCGCATGAAGGCGGCGCGGTCGCCGTCCCCGCGCAGGTTGGGCAGCCGGTCGCCGGGCAGCAGCTCGACGTCGGACACCCCGGCGGCCTCGAGCCGCGCGAGGACGCGCTGCCCGTGCAGCCGCTCGGCGGCCGAGCGGGTGACGAGGACGCGCGACGGCGTCCACAGGCGGGTAGGGGTCGGAGCGGTGGGGGAGGGGGCGACGGCGGCGGTCATCACCCGGTACAACACCGCGCGGGAGAGGCCTCGTCCCGGGTCCCGGCCCGAGCTCGCGAGGGTTGGGGAGGACGAGGTCCTTGTCCAGCTCAGCTCAGGAGTTCGACCACCACGGGGGCGTGGTCGCTGGCGCCCTTGCCCTTGCGCTCCTCCCGGTCGATGCGCGCGCCGCCGACCCGGGCGGCCAGGGCGGGAGAGCCGAGGACGACGTCGATCCGCATGCCCTCGCGGCGGGGAAGCGCAGCTGCGGGTAGTCCCAGTACGTGGAAGCGGGGGACGCGGACCAGCGCGGATGGGCCAACCTCTGTGGTGACCTGCACTGACACAACCCAGTCATTCAGCGTCAACCGGGACCAATGAGGGAGTCATGTGCCCCGGATGTGCCCCAACGTGGCGACAGCCAGGTCAGGTAGCGGCACGAAGGGCCGGACGGGCGTAGGCGGGTTGTCGGAAGCGGAGGAGTGGGGGCGGAACGTCCCCGTCCATCGCTCACGTGGCGGCCGGCCGCGCTTCCCTCGTGAGGGACGAGGGGTCGTGCGGGATTCCGTTGACGATCATGGCCAGACCGAGGACGAGGAGCATCCCGCCCGCGTCTTGGCACAGCTACTGAGACCAGCGTTCGGCCAGCGACGTTGCCCTCGCCAGCCTCTTCTGCGTAATCTCGACCTGTGTACTGGGGTTATCGGACCAGCCGGCCCGCGTTCTGCGTGTGCCTGCTCGCGGTGACCCCGCTCGTGGTCGACGACCGGCTGTGTCCGGGCGGAACGCCCTCCCGCTGAGCTCCGGCTCCGCACCCTGCGTCCCCGCCCGCTCCATCCGAAGGATCCTCGTTGACCGAGATCGCCGCGTCCCTCCGCCTGCACCATCTCTCCTCGAACCCTACGCACGTCCCGCCGGACCAAGCCGCCGTAGGCAACGAGGGCGAGACCACCAGCGCCCCCGCCCGCGTGCCGTCGCTGTGGCAGCGCGTGGCCGCCGCTGTGTCGGCCAGCCACCGGGCGTCCGTTCCGTTCTAGCCTCGCGTCCTCGCTCGGCATTCGAGCTGTTCGATCCCCTGGTCCCTCCTTACCGAGCAGGCCCAGCGGCAACTGTTCGGGAAGCACGGACGCCGGTCGATCATCGACCGGTCCGTGCCGGCGCGTAGGACCGCCGGGTGAGGCGTCCGGCGTGCCGGCACCACATCGCCAACAGAGCCATGAGGAGCATCGGGTCAGCCAGGTGCCCGCCGTAGTACATCGCCTGGTGGCCAGTTCCATCTCGGCCGTGCTGTGGCCGCCGCCGGATGGTAGTGCCGGGGCACGGGAGTAGAGCAGCTTGGCCAAGAGGCTGTGTGCGCCGCCGGCGGCGACCACCACGGCGATCCGCAGCCCCATGCCGGGGCGGCGCCGGGTCGGGGCCGGCGACCGCCCAGGCGAACAGGTACCCGGCGAGCAGGAAGTGCACGTGCAGCGGGTGGTGCACGAGGGCCGACCGGGCGCTCAGCGTGTACAGCGGGGTCAGGTCGAGCAGGTACAAGCGCCGACGGTCAGCACCGCGGCGGTCGCCGGGTGGGAGAGGGCATGCAGCGGCCGGGACCGCAGCACTGAGGCCACGCGCGCACCGGTAACGCGGCCAGCGGCAGGGTCGCCGGCGCGCCGAGGACGAGGGCGAGCGGGGCGTACATGCCCAGCAGCAGGTGCTGGGTCATGTGCCCGCGCGCGCCAGTCGCGGCGGCCTCGACCGGCGGGGACAGCGCGGCGGCGACCAGGACCAGCCCGACCGCGAATGTGATGGGGCGCCAGGCACGCCAGGCCCGGCCGCTGCGGCGGAGCCGGGCGTCCACCTCGACCGGGTATCACGGACCCCGGCGAACAGAGGCGCAGTGCCGTACAGCACTGCGCCTCTTCGAGCTGCGCGCCGCTCTTGGCGCTCAGGCGCGGCCTCGGAGCATGAGGTTCCAGTACATCCAGGGCAGGCCGTAGCGCTTGAGGTACCACATGTCGGTGCGCTCGTGCGTGGTGTCGATGAGCGGGAAGGTCGGGTGCGGCTGCATCGAGTAGTCGAACTCCGCCAGCAGCATCTTGTCGCGCGCCGTGGTCAGCGGGCAGGACGCGTAGCCGTCGTACTTGGCCGCGGCCTCGTGGCCGCCCATGACCGACAGCAGGTTCTTCACCACCACCGGCGCCTGCTTCCGGATCGCTGCGCCCGTCTTGGAGTTCGGGGTCGACCCGGCATCACCGAGGGCGAACACCTCGGGGTAGCGGACGTGCTGCATGGTGTGCTTGTCGACCTCGACGTAGCCGGCCGGGTTGGCCGGGTCGGCCAGCCGGGTGGCCTTGAGCCAGTCCGGCGCCGACTGCGGCGGCACGACGTGCATGAAGTCGTAGGCGATCGCTTCCTTGGTGTCGCTGGCGTTGTCGGTGATGATCGCCTGCTTCCCGGCGCCGTCGACTTCGCTGAGCTCGCTGTTGAGGCGCACCTCGATGCCGTAGCGGGCAGCGACCCGTTCCAGCTCCTCGGAGAAGACCTTCACGCTGAACATGCCCGGCGTGGGCAGGACGAGCACGACCCGGATGTCGTTCAGGACGCCCTGCCGGCGCCAGTGGTCGGCGGCGAGGTAGGCGATCTTCTGCGGGGCGCCGGCGCACTTGATGGGTCCCGACGGCATGGTGAAGATGGCGGTGCCGCGGCGCAGGTCGCGGATCTGCGCCCAGGTCTTGGGGGCCAGGCCGTAGGTGTAGTTGCTCGACACCGCCGGGGTGTCAAGAGCGTCGGCCATGCCGGAGACCTTGTGCCAGTCCAGTTGGATGCCCGGGCAGACCACGAGGTGCTCGTAGGTGACCCGGCGCCCTGACCGCAGGGTGACGGTCCGCTGGTCGGGGTCGATGTCCTCGGCGGCGTCCTGGATCCAGGACACCTTCCTGGGCATGACCCGCGCCTCCGGCCGGGCGCTCTCGGCGATGGGGGCACAGCCACCACCGGCCAGCGTCCACAGCGGCTGGTAGTAGTGCGTCGCACTGGGCTCGATCAGGCCGACGTCGTCCAGGCCGGCGCGCTGCAGGCGGGCGGCGACGCTGATGCCGGCGCTGCCGCCGCCGACGATGAGGACACCGTGGTGGGCATCGGTGGGGGGCATGGCTGAGGCTCCTTCGATCGTCTTCGGATGCCTCGTGGGGCGATCGGGTTCGGTCGTCCCGACGGGGCCGGCGGTTCCGGTCCGGTGGATCAGCGGGGCGCGAGCCCCAGGTCCTGGGCAGCGCTGTACTCGTCGTCGACGTAGACCACGTCGTGTCCGGCGCGGTCGAGGAGGCTGGCGGCGATGGAGGCGCGGAAGCCGCTGGCGCAGTGCACCCACAGCGTGGCGTCGGGCAGCTCGGTCAGCCGGTCGGTCAGCTGGTGCAGCGGCACGTGCAGGGAATCAGGGATGCCGCCGTGGACCCGTTCGTCGTTCCGGCGGACGTCGAGGACCACCCACGGTCGGCCGTCGTCATGGCCATGGGCGGGCTCCCGGCGGGCGGCCAGGTCGGCGAAGGAGGCGATCGGGTAGCTGCGCGGCTCGTCGTCGTCGGCCAGCGTGGCGACGGGCTCGGTCGAGGAGCCGGCCGGCCGTTCGATGCCGATGCGTACCAGTTGCCGCTGGGCATCCGCGATCTGCTCAGGGGTGTCGGCGAGCAGGGTGAGCGGGGTGCCCCAGGGGATGAGCCAGCCGAGGTAGGTGGCGAACTGGGTCCCGAGGGCGATGGAGATCGAGCCGTCCAGGTGGCCGGCGGCGAAGGTGCGCCGCTCGCGCAGGTCGACGATCCACTCGCCGTCTGCGATGCGCTTGCGGATCTCGCCCGCGTCGACCGGCTGGACCGGGGAGAGGTCGGGGGCGTCGGCTCCCGCCTTGTTCCGGGCGCCCATGTGGGCGTAGTAGGCGGGATAGCCGGTGAGCCCGGCGATCAGCGTCTCGACGAACTGGTCCTCGTCGGCGATGGTGAGCGCGTCGTTGCGCTGCTTCTCGGCGCCGATGGTGCTGGCGTCGCCGCCGGTGGCCGAGCCGGAGGAGCAGAAGGACCCGAAGCCGTGGGTGGGGTACACGGCGGTGTCGTCGGGCAGCTCGGCGGTCAACCTACGGACGGAGCGGAACTGGTCGCGGGTGAGGCCCTCGGTGTCCGCATCGCCGAGCAGGTCGGTGCGGCCCACGCTGCCGAACAGCAGCGACCCGCCGGAGAAGACGGCTGGAGGCGCGGATCCGCCCGTCTCCCGAACGACGTAGGACAGGTGCCCGTGCGTGTGCCCCGGTGTGGCCAGCGCGGTCACGGTGAGCTCGCCGACGGTCAGCACGTCGCCGTCGGCGACCTTGGTGTCACCGACGTCGATGTCCTCCGCGGCCGGGACCGCATATCGGGCGCCGGTGACCTGCGCCAGCGCGTACCCGCCGGTCACGTAGTCGTTGTGCCGATGGGTCTCGAGCACGAGTTCGAGCCGGAGTCCAGCCTCTGCTAGCAACGACTGAACCCGGTCGATGTCCCGCTGCGGATCCACGACCAGGGCCACCGTCCCGTCATGGACGACGTAGCTACGGTCCCCGAGCTCATCAGTAGCGACGACCTCGACCTGCACCATGCTGCGCCCACCTTCCGGATCTGTACTTGTCCGGACATGTTTGCTAGACATGACCGTACACCGTTGCCGACGGGATCGACAGTGCTTCTCGACGACCTGGGCCGCAGGCGCGGGGACATGTACGGACAGGAGTGTCATGACGGGCGGTTCAGACGCCGGTAGCCCTGGACCGGGGCGGTTGTCGCGCGTGACCGGTGCGCCGCTGTGGCGGCAACTGTTGGCTGATCTCCGCGCCAGGCTGGACCGGGGTGAGTTCGCGGCAGGCTTTCCCGGCGAGCTGGAGCTGGTCGACCAGTACGCCGTGAGCCGGCACACCGTCCGGGAAGCGCTGCGCCACCTGCGAGCCGAGGGCCGGCTGACGGTCTCGCGCGGCCGTCGGGCTCAGCCGGCCATGCCGGACACCGTCATCGAGCAGCCCACCGGGATCGTCTACTCGCTGTTCTCCTCCGTGGAGAACACCGGCCTCGAGCAGCTCTCCGAGGTGCGCGTGCTGGACATCCGGGCCGACGGGGTCGTCGCGCCCCGTCTGGGGCTGGAGGAGTCCACACCTCTCCTCCACCTGGAACGCCTGCGCCTCGCCGGGGGCTTGCCTCTCGCGCTCGACCGGGTGTGGCTGCCCGCCTCGATCGGTGAGCCGCTGCTCGACGTCGACTTCCGCCACACCAGCCTCTACGACCAGCTCCTCGCGGCGACCGGGATCCCGGTCACCGGCGGGGAGGAGACGGTGCGCGCGGTCATCCCCAGCCTGGCCGAGCACCGGGTGCTGCACCTTCAGGCTCCGGCGGCAGCGTTCTCCGTCGAGCGAGTCGGAACCAGTCGCGGAGTACCGATCGAGTGGCGGCACACGCTCATCCGCGCGGACCGCTTCGCGTTGAGCAGCGCACTGGCGCCCGTCACGGCCGGCACTACGGGCACTCGGCCCGGCGGCCTGACCTTGATCCCCACCTACAGCTGACCTGTGCTCGGGAAGGACCCTGGAGATGGCACAGACGCCCCATCCTGACCGGCTTGCCGACGTCGACCCGCAGCAGGCTGTGGCGATGCTCGAGCGTGGGGAGGCCACCCTGCTGGATGTCCGGGAACCGCAGGAGTGGGCCGCAGGCCATGCTCCGCAGGCAGAGCACCTCCCCCTGGGCGAGCTCGACGCCGGCGCGATCCAGCCCGGTCGACCGGTCATCGCCGTCTGCCGCTCGGGCAACCGATCCGGCAAGGCTGCCGACCTGCTCGCCGCCGCGGGGGTCCCCGTGCACAATCTGGCCGGCGGCATGAAGGGCTGGGTCCAGGCCGGGTACCCGGTCGTGACCGACGCCGGAAAGCCGGGCACCGTCGCGTGATCGCCGTTGCGGCGGTCGGCCTCGGCCTGCTGATCGGGCTCACTCTCGGCGCCCTCGGTGGCGGCGGGTCGGTGCTCACCGTTCCGGCGCTGGTCTACGTGATCGGCCAGGACGCGCAGACCGCCACCACGAGCAGCTTGTTCATCGTCGGCATCTCCGCGCTCGTCGGCGCGCTGGGACACGCCCGCAGCGGACGGGTCCGCTGGGGAGTCGGCGTGGCCTTCGGGGTCGTCGGCATCGCCGCCAGCTACGCCGGCACCGCGCTGAACCGCCTCGTCGACCCGCACGTGCTGCTGCTTGCCTTCGCCGTGGTGGTCCTGGCCGCGGCGACCGGCATGTTGGGCAACACCGCCAAGCGGGCTGATCGACCCGCGACGGAACGACAGCGGGTGCACGCGGGCAGCAAGCCCGACGGGGCTCCGCCCGCTGCCGGTGACGGGCCACGGGGAACATCCTCGGCGAGTGCCCCCGAAACGAGCCGATCGGGGCGTCGGTGGAGCGCGGCGCAGGCCAGCAAGGTGCTGGCCGCGGCCCTGCTGCTCGGTTTCATGACCGGCTTCTTCGGCGTGGGCGGGGGCTTCGTGATCGTCCCCGCCCTGGTCCTCGCGCTGCGGATGCCGATGGCCGAAGCGGTCGCCACCTCGCTGCTCATCATCGCGCTGAACTCGACCAGCTCGCTGGTGGCCCGGGCCGCCTCGGCCGACTTCGACTGGTCGGTGATCGTGCCGTTCACCCTGGCTGCGATGGCTGGGGCACTGGCCGGCAAGAAGGTCGCCGACCGCCTGTCGGGCACCACGCTCACCCGAGCCTTCGCGGCGCTGCTGATCGCCGTCGCTGTCTACACCGCGACGTCCAGCATCGTGGGACTAGCAGGCGGATGACGAGGAGCTCTCAGGCTTCAGCGGGGATGCTCAGCCGATGAACCCCCGGCAACACGCCGGGCTTCCGCCCCGCTGGATGGGCATGCGCATCACGCTGCCACTCGGGTCAAGAACCGGCGTAGTCCCGGACGGCCGGGTGACGTAGACCGATTGAGGATGCCCCAGGTGAACATTGGGACGACGGCGGGTCGAGGCGATGATGAGTGCATGCAACTGGCGTACGTCTTCGTCCACGCCCCAGGCGCAGCAACCGGCCGAGATGAGTACGTCTCGGGGTTGCAGCAGTTCCACGACGCTCTCGCGGCCGCTCCGCCCAACGGGTTTCTCGACTCCTGGGTGTGGCACGTCCCGGAAGCCGCACCGGTTGGCTCTTTCGAGGACTGGTACCTGATCGAGGACTGGACTGCTCTAGGGGCGTTGAACGCGGCAGCGGTGACCGGGGCCCGTAAAGCACCTCATGACGCCGTTGCCCCGCTGGCGGGCGCCGGTGCCGGGGGCATCTACGCACTCGCGTACGGGCATCCGCCCTCGGATGCCGGGTACCGACTCCGGATCGACAAGCCCGCTGGTGTGCCGTACTCCTCGTTCGAGGCGGACCTGCTCGACGTGGTCGGCTCGTGGGCGACGGTGTGGAAGCGACAGATGGTCCTCGGGCCCGATCGTGAGTACCTGGTAGATACACCGTCCCGACCTCACAGGACGCTGCTCGGCCAGCCGTTGATCGTGGCCGAACTCCGTACTGTGCGATCGGCCAGGACGACGTAGTCCCCCGCAGCCGCCCGATGTCGTTTGGTCCGATCGCTGCGAGCAGGCGGTGTCGCCTGGGCGATCGCGCTCGATCATTCGCAGACAACTGAGCTCCTGTTGAAGAAGCCGCCTGTTGGTTGACGCCGTTCTCCACCAGCTCGCAACCCACGCGGGCGGCGGTGCGGACGAATCACCCTGCGCCGTCGGGGAAGAAGCCGGCGCTCCTCGTCCCAGGAGAGGCCCATGATCTCGAGGAGAGTCGTGATCAGCGGTCCGGAAAGCCCGTGCCCACCATCACCCGCAGCGCGTTGGCCTCGAGCGCGATCCGGACGGGCGTGCGTCCGCGGATCTCGCCGTCGACGTCGAGCGCGAGGGGCGGGTCGGTCTCCAACCACACCTCGCTGGTCGTGAGGAACCGGGTGCGGGCCAGCGGCCGGCGGGGCCCGATGACCGTCTGGCGGACGGTCGCCAGGCTCAGCCCGAGCCGGTTGGCGTCGCCGAGCCGGTACACCACCAGCTGGCGGTCATCCAGGCCGGTGTCGGAGGCGATCGCCCGGCCGGCGTGGTGGCTGCCGTTGGCGATGTTGAGCTGGTGGGTGGCGAGTTCGTGGACCTCGTCGCCGATGCGCAGGCGCGCGGTGAAGGGCCGGTGGCCGGGCAGCAGGGCGAGCGCGGTCAGCGGGTAGGCGGCGCGGCCGAGCACCCGCTTCAGTCGGTGCGGAACGTGCTCGGCGACCTGCACCGACAGCCCCAGGCTGGTCAGGTTGGCGAAGTGTCGCCCGGCCACGTGGCCGAGGTCGACGTCGGCGACCTTGCCGCCGGTGAGCACGCGCAGGGCGGCGGGCAGGCGGAGCGGCAGGCCGAGGCCGCGGGCGAAGTTGTTGGTCGTGCCGAGCGGGACCACGCCGAGGCAGACGTCGCGGTGGGCGAGCTGGTGCGCGGCCTCGCTCAGCGTGCCGT